>NZ_QXXA01000007.1 GCF_009911265.1 Senegalia massiliensis
ATCAGGAGAAGCTACTAATATTCCTATTATAATTAATAATAATGCAATAATCCATATTTCCATATCAAATCTCCTTATTATTTTTATTTTCAATTATTAAATCTGAGTTTTACTCATTTTATTATTAAGACAAACTAATCACTTAATAAATTCTTCAAAATTTACAACATCAATTACTCCTGACCAATGTAGAACGGTCGATACAAAGTCGTTAATATCCAATCCAGGCATTTCATATGTTTCATCGTTATTTACAGTTCCTATCGCATCTTCAATGTAAGTTGTTTTAAAACCACGATCGTTTGATACTATCGCATTAAATAGCCCACAATACTCTGTATTGAATCCACAAATAATTAGGTCTGTTAAAGACTCATCTTTTAAAAAATTAGTGAAATTAGTGTTTGAAAACACACTTGGAACTGTTTTTTCAAACACTTTATCACAAGATTTTAATATGTGATTGTCTAGTTTTGAGTTTTCTGAATTTGAGTAAATAATACTATCAGGGTTTTCATCTATATGCTTGGTACCAAGGATCAAGTCATTATTTTCATTAAAAATTTCTATCATCTTTTTAATGACTTTATATTCTTTATCTAAATCAGCATGTTTAAAAAATCCTTTTTGTGCGTCTAATATTAAGAGTGCTTTTCTCATACATATTGCCTCCATCCTTTAAAATAATTCTTATGATAAAAAATGATGTCATAATAATGTATCCATAAAGTATAGTCATTTGTTCAGTCATAATATTTTATCCTTTAACTATTTTTATTTTGGAGAAGATCACCAATTAGATGTATAAAAATATTCCTCAAAATTTCTTCCTCAGTAAACTTTAGAAACATATTTAAATTGTATTTTTGAATTATATTGTCTATTATATTATATGAATTATATTTTCAATAAATAAAAATAACATTAGCAATATTAAAAAAACACCCAATATACTATAAATAAATTTTATAAATGGTTTTTTTTGAGAATCCTTAAATGTATTCTTAAGTAATTTTATAATCTTTATTATTACATAGGCATTTAACCCTGTAAACACTAATCTTAAAGCCATATATACATAAGGAATATCCTTTATTCTCTCATTATTATTTAAACTCACAATTATAATTAAAAAGATATAAAATAACAAATCTGATAGATATATCATTTTCTCTTTATTAAACATATTCCTTGTCTGACCTCCCTGATTTATTCAATAATCTCAGTTACTTAACAACTGATTTTAGTTACTAAAATAAAGAGATTATCCAAGAGAATGGGATAATTGGTAAAATCATTTTGATGATTAGGGCCCATGGAACTCCACTTCCTCCCATCATAGATACAAACATTAAAAATAAAATAATAAATACATTAATTAGTACTATTAATATATTTATTAAACTTATACCAACAAAATAAATTAAAATAATAGAGGTATAAAATCCTATCCACATTAATAACATTGGATTCAAAATTTCCATATTAAGAATACCATTAAAACCTAATACAAATATTGTAGGATATATTAATGCTGAAATCATTATAATTAATTTCAAAAAAATGCTATCTTGAATTGAGTTTTTTAAAGAGTTTATATTTTCTATAATAACCATATTAATTAGTACCTCCTATACAGTTTTCTATATGTCATAGTCTGTAATATTAAAAATTAGTGAGTTTATTATATATAAATTTCACTTTATTAATTCCTAAAATATGCTTCATATGCACATATTATAGTTCCTACTAATGCCATGATAACAAAAAATATAAGTGGAAATATAGTTCTTGAAACTAATAGTGAACCAAGTAATCCAGGAATTTTATAATGAAAACCAGGGTTAAGTCCTACTACTATAAATGATGCTAAAATACCTATCATCCCACATATAAATAAGAGTGCACCAAAAATCATTTTTTTCAAATTACTTAACCTCCTTAAATTTATTATAATTAATATTAAGTAAAACTCAGATTGCAGCATAATGCGTAGTTTATAAAAATCACGACTTATTATTTTTCTTCTGTGATTGTATTATAAAATAAATTATTAATATAATAATGACAATTATGCTTTTAATAATTGTAGTATTTACTCCAAATAAATCTAAAATAATTGATAATACAAAATAAGTTATAAAACCAATTATAAAACTCTTTATTGTATCTTTCTTGAACATAAAATTCACCCTCCTAGATGCAAATTCAATTCTATTAAATATAAACTTTCTAAAATCATCAAACTTGAGTCATAATATTTTACTTTCTTTAAACTAGCTTATTTATACTAACTTAAAAACTTTATTAATATACGATGCTGTATGAATTATACTTTCAATCGTCACAAATAACATTACAATCATTAAAAAAACTATAAATACAATCTGCATTGTCTCTAGCAGCGTTCTTTTTTGTAGTTCTTTAAATGTGTCTTTTATAAGCATTATGACATTTAATGCTATATAGATGCTGAAAGTTATATTTATAACTCTAAAAGCTATATATACATAAGGGATAGTTGTTATTTTTTCATTATTATTTAAAGCCATAAGTGAAATTAGAAAAACAGTGTATATTAATAATGGCAAGGCACTTGTTTCCTTTTTATCAAATAAACTAGCCATTTCATCCCCCCAAGAGATTAAGTTTATGACGCATAATTCTACTATTGCATCACTATAACTTTCTATTTAAGACAATTTATCATACATAAGAATTATTTCAAAAATAACGTTCATTTAACTACTATTAATATTCTTATAGCATATATTTTCTTCTCCAGAGTAATGAAACTATTAAAAGTATTGCACCAATAAATACCCCTATCAGTTGATCTAATAGAAGTTCATTCATTCTAAAATAACGAATAGTAAAAACTCCACCAAAAATGATAATCATCATATATGATAATCGAATTAAAAATTGATTGATTTTCATGTTATAATACTCCTTTATTAAACATTCTGCCTAAATTATATCCATATCTATGTAATATCTTAAAATTTTCTTTTAGTTCTTATATTGAATATAAATATTAATTGCTTATATTAAATAATTACAAAACTTATGAACTAACATATTTTGTATTAAAATCTTCTCTCTTACTGAGAGTATATATAATTATCACACTATAAAATATAGTAGAAAATATTAACTTCCAATGAACATTTTGTAAAATTCAATCTGGAGTATCATATTACGTAGTTTATAAAAACTGTGAAACATTCCACTTTCAAGTTATATACATAACTTAACGAATAGCACCATTTCTAAAATTATTATACCATTCTTCCATTTCTTCATCACTATCTACTTTTAGTATTTTAAATATGTTATAAGCAAATTCTACAGACGCAGTTTCATTTGCTGTGATAAAACCTCCATCAACAACTACTTGAGCAGGTACATAAAATGATTGCCCTTTATAATTCTTCTGCTTTAAAAATAGTTCTAAAGAATCTCCTGTATGTTTTATCTCATTAAGAAAGCCATGCTTGCATAAAAAAAGAGTTGCTCCACATATTGCCGCAACAGGTATATCTGACTTTACAGCACTTTGAATAAATTCTGCAATTTCATCATAATCATTTACTTCCCAAGAAAGACCACCAGGAATAATAATCATAGCAAGGTTATCAAAATTTTGATAATCACCTATACAATAATCAATTTCTGATTTGATACCTCCCATTGATACCTTTGGAATAGTATCACTTGAAATTGTTTTTACTACATAGTCCGAAAAAGAATTAATCACCGCAATTGCATAGCTTGCTTCCCAATCGCACCAACGATCTGTTAATAAAACTAATACTTGATTTCTGCTATTTAACATAGTCATTTTCCTCCCAAATTCTATAAATAATTTCTGAGTTTCAATCGAATACACTTATTTCATATTTTTCTACTACCACGTCATTATAAAATTCTATAAATATGTATAAAATCCTTTATTTAAATATATGTATTTTACTATATATGATACTTCTTAACTATGATTCAAATGAGTTTATTATATTTAATATTAAGTAAACTCAGTTTTACGTTATAATACTAAGTAGTTTTATAAAGAGAGAGTATTAATTCGTTTAGATAATTAATGTATTCCATGTGCCCGATACATTAAATAAGTAAACGTGTGTTAACATCTAACCATAAGTGATATTTACTCATAATAAATGATATCTAATTTTACTTCATTCTTTTTTCCAAAATTATCTGAAAAAGAACCAATAGATAATTGATTATTTTTTATTATACTTTCTATACTCTGTTAACATCTTTAAAAACGTTAAATAAAAATTAGGATTACGTGGCAATCTAAGTTTTGTAAATAAATTTAAAGTATAAGATCTTCTCTTTTTTTGATTGGTGAGATTTAAAATAAAATCTTCTCCTTCTGTTTCTTTTATCCTATTAAATATTAAATTCATAGCTTTTTTATAATCATCATTTTTAAAAATAGGTTTATCCATCATATTACCGCTTACCCTATTATAACCATTTGGAGCCAATGAATTATAAGCAATTATTGCACAGCCTTCTAGCTCATTTAAAGATGAAAATGATGTCTCTATCAAAGGTATCAAACTAATAATAAATTCATTTCCTGCATTATAATCAAAATATATTTCAGGAAAATTATATTCAACAGTGAGGTTATACCTCCCTTCTATAGCTTCTGGATTTACAATAAAGTGCATATAAGCTCTATCTAAAACTCTTTTTGATTGTCCAACATAATAAATATCTTTTATACGATTATGTATTATATATATCCCCTCAAAATTTTTAATTTTCCGACTCTCTCTTACACTTTTATCTTTTAATTCAAGTAAATCTTTTGGAGTTGTTTTTAACATTTCTTTTCTTAATTTATCTAACTCTTGTCTTACTTTTGTTTTATTTTTAAGCCATTCCATCTTTTTCTTTCGTCTATAAAAATATGAAGGAGATATTTTCATAGAATCATCTACTAAAACGCTCCTTATCCACTTTAGCTCATCTTCTGTTAGCACATGATCACCTTCTTACTTGTTATATCCTTACTTAATTTTATTTCAAAATATTAATATTACCGTCTTAACAGTTACCTCTCATTATAGGCCACGTATCCTTATGGATATATTTTCTATTTGTTCAAGCTATACTTATTTTACCATATCTAATGTTTAGTTTGTACTATAAATGTCAATAAATGTAGAACTTAGTAATCAAATAAATATAATTACTTGTCTATAGGTAACTTTTCTTATATTTTTTATTTATTCGACAAGAAATTACAATATTTTTAGATGTTTTCTTGAAAAAGTAAAAGAGTATCTATTAGATTTTAAAAACACCTATGAGTATTTAGATGTGAATGAGAAAAGAAAGATGTTGCAATCTATAATTAAAAAAATTAAAATTGATAGAGAAAAAGTTTTTATGAAGCTATATTTTGACATTCAAGATGAGGACAAACAAGCTTTTTGCTTACGCAAGGAGAAGCTTGTGTCAGTAAAAAACGATAATAAATTTTGCAAGTGAGGACTAACTGTCCTGATTTGTTTTTATAAAAAAGATACATTATCAGTGCTTTACTTTGCAAATGCTGTATTTCTTGCTCTCTATTTTTCTAGTGCTATTTCTAACTAAAATTCATAAATACTAAATGTAATGATAATTAGTAACCACCATTTAATCCAATCACCAAACAACCCCAAAGTTGAAACTGTAAATTTTTAACCTTCTATCCTCTACTCCCCTATGATTAATTATCCATCCTAATATGATCTCTTCAATTAATTTAAATAAATCTCCATCAAAATAAGATATGATTTCTGATTTTTTATTTATTTCTTTTGTTTTTTAAACTTCATATTTATTATCAATTATGATAATATTTATTATGTTACTTACCATTTACTACATCTGTTGCTATAATTCATTCAATTTAATATCATACGCCTCAATCTTTAAAATTTACATAAATGATTTAAGTTATAACATATTTATAGTATCTAAAAGTACTTCTTCAGAATATAATTACCTTGTAAAATTTGTAATTAATAGTGATAAATATATATATTTTTAATATATTTTATGTTATCATTAAAATATATATTTAAATACATAACATAGGGGGAATATAAATGGAATTTTCTAAAAGAATTGATCAAATGCAAGAATCACCTATCAGAAAGTTAGTACCTGTGGCAGAAGAAGCAAAGAAAAATGGTAAAAAAGTTTATCACCTTAACATAGGACAACCAGACATAAAAACACCTCCAGAATTTATGAATTCAATAAAAAAATATGATGAAGAGGTTTTATCTTATTCATTTTCTGAAGGATTACCTCAACTTATAGAAAGTTTTATTAAGTATTATAAAACTTATAACCTCGAATTTGAAAAAGATGAAATTTTAATCACTAATGGTGGAAGTGAAGCAATATTATTTTCTTTATTAGCAGTAACAGATACTGACGATGAAATTCTTGTCCCTGAACCATTTTATACTAATTATAATGGATTTAGCAGTGCAGCAGGGGTAAAAGTAGTCCCAATTACTACTAAGGCTGAAAATGGCTTTAAATTACCCTCAAAAGACTTCATCCAAAGTTTAGTCACTAAAAAAACAAAAGCAATTTTATTATCAAATCCTGGCAACCCTACAGGTGCAGTTTATACTAGGGATGAAATGAATGCATTAACAGACATAGCTAAGGAAAACGATTTATATATTATATCTGATGAAGTATATAGAGAATTTATTTATGATGGATTTGAATATAAAAGTTTTGCTTCCTTTGAAAATATAAAAGATAGAGTGATATTAACAGATAGTATATCAAAGAGATATAGTGCTTGTGGAGCAAGAATTGGAATGATCGCTTGTAAAAACAAAGATTTAATTAAGCAAATATTAAAGCTTTGTCAAGGAAGACTGTGCGTTCCTACATTAGAACAAATCGGAGCAACTGAGCTTATAAAAGTAAGTAAAGAGTATCTTGATGATGTAGTAGAAGAATACAAAAAAAGAAGAGACATAGTTTATAACGAACTTAAAAATATTGAGGGTGTTATATGTGAAAAACCTCATGGAGCTTTCTATGTTATAGCAAAATTACCAGTAGATAATGCAGAAGATTTTGTGAAATGGTTGTTAACAGATTTTGATATAGATGGTGAAACTATAATGTTAGCACCTGCAGAAGGATTCTATGCTACTCCTGGTTTAGGTATAGATGAAGTAAGAATATCATATGTATTAAATGAAAATTCATTAAAAAAATCAATGAATATATTAAAAGTAGGTTTAAAAAAATATAAAAAAAATAACACCCTATAGGTGTTAACCATTAGAGGAAGAATTTCTTCCTCTTTTTCTTATGCTTAATACTCTTGTTTTAACATTCTCTCATACATTTCACATTTATCAGTGTTACAATATCCATCAATATTCTGTATACATGTTATAGCTCCACACTTTTTAAGTCTACTTATTTGCTCTCTTTTATTAGTTTTGATAATATTTTCGTTCATCTTTACTCCTCCTTATTTTAATTATACTAAATTTTGAATTTAATGTCAACAATAATTCAGAATTATGCAATGTAATGTTATTTAAAATTCATATTTATATTATTATATTAATTATACCCTTAAATAATGCATAATAATCAAATAAATGTTGCAAAAAAAATGAAATAGAATAATTATTCTATTTCATAAAATCACATGCTGTAAAGGAACCATAGTTATTTTTACATAATATTTCAATTATTTTGTACATTATATACTCATCATCTTTTATTATTTTAGAATTAGCTTTGTTGGTATTTATTTTAGTTAAATAAAACTCTATTTTTCTATCTTCATTTTGATAGATCTTTAAAATACCCTTTTCATATAACTTAATATTTGCTAAGACTAAACTTGGTAAATTTATTTCCCCAAACTTTCTTTTGTCTATATTACTCAATTCAAATTCACTAAATTTTATGATTAAATATATCAATTTTTCTAATGTTTTTTCTGATATATAAGAAAATCTAAAGTCTTCTGACTCTTTAACTTGAGTAATATATTTTTTTATTGAAAGTTTGGGATATATAACTATATATTTATTGTTTAAGTTTATTGGTTTAAAAACATCATAAAATTTATTTATTAACTTTATGCTTAGATTAAATAATTCATTATCTTCTTCATAAGTTTTATTTATATTTTTTAAATACTCTGTGCAAACTAAGTATAGTAATTTAAAAATATTTTTTTCTTTAAATAAAACATTAAAATACTTGTTTTTTTCAAGATATAGTGGTGGAAGATAATCAATAATATTTATTAATTTATTAAATTCATAAATATCTTTTCTTATAATGTCTTTTTCGTTTTCATTTAAAAAGTTACATAATTCTTTTTTAAAAATGTTATAAGAATACATCTTATCCCTCCTTCTATATTATTCTTTGTAAGATTAAAGTAAATATAGTAATACAATAATTCTATATTTACTTTAAATTCTTATCTAAAGTAAATATTTCTAAATACTATAGAAAATAATGTAAAGAAAGGTTGATGACTTATTTTTTTTATTAAAAAATTACATATTCTAATGAAAAATGCTAAACTTTATAAATCATTAATTATAGTAATTATATTTATATTGAGTTTATCAATAATTTTTTATGTTGTTGAAACAGAAAATAATTCTAAAATAAATAATTTAGGAGATGCTATTTGGTGGGGTTTTGTCACTAGTACTACTGTTGGATATGGAGATATATTTCCAATAACTTATTTAGGCAGAATAATAGCAATAATTTTAATGTTAATTGGTATAGGTATATTTGGATTTATAACTGCTTCATTTGCATCAATATTTGTAGAAAAAAATTTTAAAAAAGGGATGGGATTAATGGATGTAAATTTTAAAAATCACATAGTTATAATTGGATGGAACTATAGGTCGAAATCTATTATTAAAGAATTAATTAACGAAAATAAAGATATAAATATAGTTTTAATTGATAATATAGATCAAAATCCTTATACCAAAAAGAATATATCATATATAAAAGGAAATCCTTGGAATGACAATGTTTTAAAAAGAGCTAATATATCTTATGCTAAAACAGCAATAGTATTAGCTGATAGAAAATTAGATAGCTTAGAAATGATGGATGCAAAATCTGTATTTACATGTTTAGCAATAGAAAAAACTAATAATAATATATATTTAATATCCGAAGTAGTAAATCCCGAAAATTCAAATCACTTTTTAAGAGTAAATGTAAATGATATTATCGTAAGTAATCAAATAGAAAGTAAAGTATTAGTAAGAAGCATATTATATAAGACAGTAAATAAAGCAATTAAGGAGCTTATAACAAATTCTTATGGCTCTGAATTATATGAAATGTTAGCTCCTAAATACTATATTAATAAAAAATATATTGATGTTTCTTTAGAATTACTTAAAAAGAATATTACTTTAATAGGAATTTATAGAAAAGGACAAACAAATTTAAACCCTGAAAAAAGTACTATAATAAAAGACAAAGATATATTAATATATATATCTAAAGAAAAATATCAAAAATCAAAATAATTAATTGGATGTATAAGTGTCTTATTATTTTTATTTTTTATAAACTTATTAATATATTTAAATAATAATATAATAGACTTTTCAATCTCTTTTATTTCTATTGATGATATATTTATTCTAAAATATTCTGTATCATTATTGCTAGAATAAAATCTTGATCCACAAGATATTAAAATTCCTTTTTCCTTTAAATAAATTTCTAGTTTTTTTGAAGAGTAACCATCAGGAAGTGCAAACCAGAAATTAAGACCTCCATCTGGTCTATAGTATCTTAGATATAGTGGTATATATTTTTTAATATATTTTTTTGTTAAATCATATTTCATTTTATATATACTAGACAATTTTTTTATATGATTATCCCACATTTTTTCTTTTAAATATAGTTCAAATATTCTTTGAATAAAACCTGACGTAGATATGTCAGAAAAATGTTTTCCTAATAAAAAGTTTTGACTGAGTTTTATAGGTAGAACAGCAAAACCTAACCTAATTCCTGGCATAAAAGTTTTTGAAAAACTTTTTAAGTATATGACTCTATTATTATCATCTAAAGATTTAAGTAACTTTACCTTTTTATTATTAAAATTAATATCACTTATATAATCATCTTCTATAATATATGTATTATATTTTTCAGCTAATTCCAATATTTTTTTCATCGTATTTAAAGAATAAGAAAATCCAGTAGGATTTTGAAAATTTGGCATTGTATATATTACACGAGGTTTAAAATTTTTAATTTTATGTTCTAATATAGTAATGTCTATTCCATCTCTATCAACGGGTATTTCAATAATTTTAGCAGATCTTGATTTAAATGAGTATAAAGCACCAGGATAAGTAGGAGCTTCTGTAATTACAATGTCACCATAATCTAATATTGTTTTACTTAATATATCTATGCCTTGCTGAGTTCCAGATATTATTTGAATAGATTCTAAAGGTGTAAAAATATTTTTTTCTTCTAAATGGCTTTTAATCACTTTTCTAAGAGGTAAATATCCTATACTTTCATGATAATCAAAGGCACTGCCTCCATCTCTATCTATAACTACATTCATTAACTCTTTAAACTCTGATACAGGAAATAATTTTGAATCAGCTGTTAAGTTTTGAAAATCATAAATAATATTTAAATTTTTTTTATTATCTAAAGTGTTATCTACATCAATATTCTTTATATAAGTTCCACTACCAGTTTTTTTATATACATAACCCTCTTTTTCCAATAAATTATATGCACTTACAACAGTAGAACTATTTATATTAAATATTTTACAGGTTTCTCTAATAGAAGGTAATTTAGTATTGACCTCTATTCTATTATCAATAATTAGATCTTTTATTCCTTTATACAATTGTTTATATAAAGGATATTTCTTGTCCTTATCTAATTTTATTTCATTTAATACAATCATAAAACTCCTCCATTAATATAAATGAGCTATATATAGCTCATTTATATTTTGAATTCATGATTCAATACTGTTTTAAGTAACTCAATAGAACTTATCACATCTTTTTTGTATACTGTTTCATTTGAAGAATGAATATATCTAGTAGGAATAGATATTACACCTGAAGGAACACCTTCTCTACTTAAGTGTATACTACCTGAATCTGTCCCACCATACTCTAAAACTTCTCTTTGATATTCTATATTATTTTTTTCAGCCATATCAATTAGTATATCTTTTAATTTAGGATGTACTATTAAGGACTTATCCATAATTTTTATGGCAGTACCTTTACCTAAAGTTACTGATAATCTTTTAGACTTAGGAGTACCTCCTGCTGGAGTAACATCAATTGCTATGCCTATATCTGGCTCTATTTTATAAGCAGATGTTTTAGCACCTCTTATACCTAACTCTTCTTGAACAGTAAAGACAAAATAAAGATCATTATCTACATTCTTCATTTTTTTCAAAGCCTCAATCATTACAAAACAACCTACTCTATCATCAAGACATCTAGAAATAACCTTATCATTATCTTCATAAAAACTATTTAAATATACACAGGTATCTCCAATTCCAATTTTCCCCTCTGCATCTTTTTTATCTTTAGCTCCAATATCTATATATAAATTATCTAATTTCAATTTATTTTTATCATCTATATCTTCACTTGATATTACTCCTACAATACCATTTTCAAATATAACTCTTTGATTTATACTTAAAAAAGGAGAAATTCCTCCAATATTTGTAAACCTTAAAAAACCTTTATCATCTATATCTATAATCATAAGTCCAATTTGATCCATATGACCAGCAATCATTACTTTCTTACCATTTCCTTTCTTTCTAGCTATAAGATTTCCTAAGTTATCAATCTTTATTTCATCTACATAATCCTCAATTTCTTCTATAATTAATTTTCTTACATTATTTTCATTACCTGATGGTGAAAATGAATCTACAAGTTTTCTTAATAACACACTATTAAATTCCATTATTTATTCTCTCCTTCTAATATTTTTCCTATAAATTTATTTAATAATATTTTAGTAGATTTATAGTCTTTTTTACTCATGATGCTAATTGGAGAATGGATATTTCTACATGGTACAGATAAAGTTGCTGTTTTTACTCCTTCTCTTGATAAATGAATACTACCTGAATCGTTTCCTCCTACACTTGTTTTTCTAAACTGATAAGGAATATTATTTTCTTCAGCAGTATTTACAAGCATATTTCTTAAATTTTCATCATAATAAGTTGTTCTATCTATTAATGATATTGCTACTCCTTTACCTAATATTGTAGCTTTTTTATGGTCATCAATATCCTCTAAATCAGCACATGTAGTACCTTCTAAGATTATTGATATATCAGGTTGTATTTTATATGCAGCAGGTCCCGCACCACGAAGTCCTATTTCTTCCATAACAGTAAATGCTACATGTAAGTCATATGGGATATCTGATTTCAATAATTCAATTAATAAAGTACAACCTACTCTATTGTCTAAAGCTTTAGCTTTTATCAGATCATCTCCAAATTCCATATAGTTACTATCAAATACAATATAATCTCCTATATTAACCTTTTTTTCTGTTTCAGCTTTTGTATATGTTCCAATGTCTATATATAATTGTTTTAAATCTAAAGCTTTTTTACGATCACTAGGTTTTTGAAGATGAATAGGTTTTGCACCTATAACACCTAAAACTTTATTTTTTCCTATTTTTACTCTTTTCGAAACAAGTACCCTCTTGTCGATTCCACCTACTGTCATAAATTTAATTAATCCCATATCATCAATATCAGAAACTATTAAACCTACTTCATCCATATGTGCCGTTATTAATATTTTTTTATTGTTATTTTTTTGCCCCTTTTTATAAGCAATTACATTTCCTATTTTATCTACTTTATAATTATCAACATAATTTTTTATCTCATTTATAATAATATCCCTTACTTCTTTTTCATTTCCAGAAACCCCACTAGCTTCTGTAAGATTTTTTAATAACATAGATATCCCTCCAGATTGTTACTATCAATTTCAGATATAAATCTAGCTATAAGTTTAGCAGTATTTTTTATGTCATCTATATTAATTGTTTCAACTGAAGTATGCATATATCTTAAGGGTATAGATATAACTAAAGTAGGTATACCAGCTCTAGATATTTGTATACTTCTTCCATCAGTACCTGTTGGTCCAGGATCTAATTCTGTTTGATAGGGAATATTATATTTTTCAGCTATTACAATCAGTTTTTTTCTAAGTTGTGGATGAATATTTCCGCCAAGTGTAATAGCAGGACCTTTTCCCATCTTAATTGAATCAGCATCTTCTAACTCTGGAGTTTTACCAAAACCTACATCAATTGCAATTCCAATATCAGGATCTATTTTATATGTACTTGTTATCGCACCTCTTGTCCCAACTTCTTCTTGTACTGTAAAAACATTGTATACATCTGCTTGGTGTTTAAGTTTTTTTAATTCTTTAACACATTCTAATAATGTAGCTACTCCTGCTTTATCATCTAATGATTTACTTGTAACAGTATTAGATTCTAATACTTTAAACTCTCTTTTAATAGTGATTATATCACCAATAGATATTAATTCTTTAGCTTTTACTTCATCATAACCTATATCAATATATAAATCTTCCATTTTAAAAGCATTATCTTTGGAATCAGAATCTTGTAAATGAGGCGGTAATGTTCCTATCACACCATATATCTCTTTTTCAGAATGAATAATAACTTCTTGAGCAACTAAAGTTCTTGGATCAACACCTCCTACAGAAGTAAATTTAATAGATCCATTTTCTGCTATTCCAGTTACCATTAATCCTATCTCATCTATATGTGCTGCAAGCATTATTTTAATATTTTGATAATTTTTTTCACCATTTTTTATAGCTATTAAGCTTCCTAACTTATCATAAGTTATATCATCTGTATATTTTTGAAAAACATTATGAATATACTTTGACAAATTTTGTTCATAACCAGAGACACTATTATAATTAGATAATTCTTTTAAAAATTCTATTGTATCCATTATATTCCTCCTATTTTATCTTATTTCACTATTATGATTTCTTTCTATAGAAAAAAGTTTTTACAGACTCTAAATTATATTTATGAGAATATATTATTTGTTCTGTACTACCTACAAATAATATTCCATTATCTGAAAGTGCATTATAAAATTTATTATACATTACCGATTTTGCTTCTTCAGTAAAATAAATCATAACATTTCTACAAAATATCAAATCGCAATTTTTAGGGTATTCATCTTTTAAAAGATTTATATTTTGGAATTTAACTTTATTTTTTATTTCATCTTTAATTTTATATGTATTTTGAATTTTTTCAAAATACTTAGTTTTAAACTCATTAGGTAATTCTTTTAAACTCTTTTCTGAATAAATTCCTATTTTGGCTTTATTTATTGCTGAGTTATCAATATCCGTAGCTAATATTGAAATGTCATCAATGTTTATAAATTTAGATAATAACATAACTATTGAATAAGGTTCTTCTCCTGTAGAACATGCACTACTCCATACCTTTATCTTTTTCTTCTGTTTTAACAAATCAGGAATAATTTGATTTTCTAAAATATTCCATTGTTCTTTATTTCTATAAAATTCTGATACATTTATAGTCAAATAATTTAAAAATTCATTTAATAAATTTTTATCTTCTTTTAATCCTTTAATATAATCTTCAAAACCAGAAAATTTATTTCTAGATATTAAAGATAATATTCTTCTTTTCATTTGTTTTTCCTTATAACTTGATAAATCTATATTTATTAAATTATAAATTTCATTTTTAAACTTTTCGTAGTTATCCATATATTTCTCCTTATTATTTGATATAGTAAAACAAGGAAGGTTTGCCTTCCTTGTTAAGATGAATATTAATTATCTTTATTTACCATATCTCCAATACTTAATTCACTATCTTCAGTTTGATAACTAATTTCTTCTTTCTCTTGAGTTTCTTTTATGCTTAAACTCAATCTATTATTTTCTTCATCAATATCTAAAATTTTCACTTTAACAACTTCACCTTTTGAAAGTTTTTCTGAAGGTTTTGCAATATGCTCCTCTGAAATTTCAGATATATGAACTAATCCATCTAAACCTGGTAATAATTCTACAAATGCACCAAAGTCAACTAATTTAACAACTTTTCCTTCTACAATATCGCCAATATTATATTTTTCTTTTATATTATTCCACGGATGATCTTTAGTTTGTTTATAACCTAAAGAAATTCTTTCTTTAGCTTTATCAAAATCTAATACAACTACTTCTACTTTATCTCCTACATTAACAATTTCAGAAGGATGATTTGTTCTCCCCCAAGAAAGTTCAGATATATGGACTAATCCATCAACTCCTCCAATATCTACAAAAGCACCAAAGTTAGTAAGTCTTTTTACTTCACCTTCAATTTTCATATCTTTCTCTATGCTATTCCATAGTTCTTCTTTTTCTTCTTGTATTTCTTTAAGTTCTACATTTTTTCTAGATAAGACTAATTTCTTTTTAGACTTATTAAATTCAATGATTTTTAGTGATAATTCTTTACCCAAATATGCATTTAAATCTTCAACGTAATTTGTTGACATATGAGAAGCTGGTATAAATCCTCTTATACCTTTTACTAATACTATAACTCCACCTTTTACAACTTCTACAATATTACCTTTTACTAATTCTTCACTTTCAAATATATCTAATAGTTCTTCCCAACCTTTTATATCTTCAACTCTCTTTTTAGATAGTAAAACATTGCCTTCTCCATCATCAAGTTTTAAAATATAAACTTCAATTTCATCTCCTAAGTTAAACTCTTTTTCTAAATCTATATTATTATCATTAGATACTTCATTTCTTTTAATTATACCATCTGACTTATAACCTATATTAACCATTAACTCATCTTTATTTATTGAGATAATATTCCCTTCTACAATATCACCTTTTTTAAAGTCTACTAAAGTTTTTTCAATCTCTTCCATCATTTTGTTCATTTCATTATCAATATTACTCACTCTATTTACAACCTCCTTAATTATCCAGTCAGGTGTAGATGCACCAGCTGTAATTCCAACTACATTATATTTTTTTAATTTCTCTAAATTTAAATCATCAACAGTTTCTATATGATAAGTATCCTTACATATTTCTTTGCTTATTTCTACTAATTTCTGAGTGTTAGAACTATGATATCCACCAATAACTATCATAGCATCTACATCACTTGCAACTTCCCTACAAGAAGTTTGTCTTAGTTTAGTAGCGTTGCAAATAGTATTATATATTAAAACTTCTTCTGCATTTTTACTAACAATATCTGATAATAATTTAAACTTTTCATAATTCATAGTAGTTTGTGCCACAATACATATTTTATCATATTTCTTACTATTATCAATATCATCTTTGGAGTTAAATATATCAGCACTATTTTCACACCATCCATTTATACCAATAACTTCAGGATGATTCGGGTCACCAATTATAATTATATTATATCCTTTATTATAAAATTTCTGTACTTTCTTTTGAATCTTTCTTACAAAAGGACAAGTAAGATCTAGAATTTCTATATTTCTTGAACTAAGTTTTTCATGAATATCTTTAGAGATACCATGAGATCTAATTATAATAGTACCATTATTTATAGTGTCTATATCACTAATAGTATTTAATCCTTTTTTCTTAAGATCATCTGTAACTTGTTTGTTGTGAATTAAAGGTCCTAAAGAACTTACATTCTTTTTAATATTTATTGCGTCTAATGTACTATCCATAGCCCTTTCTACTCCAAAACAAAATCCAGAGTTCTTAGCAAGAATTACTTTCAATTTTCACCCTCCCTAAATTCATCTTTTAAACTATATATTTTTTTTAAAATTTTATCACTTAAAATTTTATAATCCTCAATAGTATTTTTTTGCTTTTTATAAATAGATAAATCTATAGGTTGTCCTATATATACATTTATTTTAGTGAAAATTTTATAGTTTGTATCAATATATACAGGGATTACTGGTGATTTAGATTTTACTGCTATCATGGCAACCCCAGGTTTAGCCTCTGATTTTTTATCATTAATAACTCTAGTACCTTCTGGAAATATACCTAATGCTTTATCTTCTTTTAGTATTTTTAAAGCTTTTTTTATTGCACTTAGATCTGAACCCTCTCTATCAACTGGAAAAGTGCCTAGTTTTTTTATAAATGCTCCTATAAGTTTATATTTAAAAAGTCCTTTTTTTGCCATAAAATGAAGTTGCCTTTCATCGAAAGCTTTAGCTAAAATTATAGGATCAAAATAATTTGTATGATTTGAACAAACTATAATTTTTGAATTTTTAATTATATTTTCTTTTCCATGATAATTTATTCTATAAAAAATTTTTAATATAGCACCTGTAATATTTTTAAAAAAATGATAAAAATTCATATTATCTCCTCTTTACATAACTAATAATAAAATCTACTACTTCATCAATTGATTTATTTGTAGTATCTATTTCCACAGCATCCTCTGTTTTTATCAGAGGAGAAATTTCCCTAGTACTGTCAATTTTATCTCTTTCTTTCATATCTTTTATAACATCTTCTAAAGATATATTATTATTGTTTTTAGTTAATTCCTTATATCTTCTTTTTCCTCTTTCTTCAGGAGTAGCACTTAAATAAAATTTGAAATCTGCATTAGGTAGCACATGACTAGCTATATCTCTACCATCCATGATAACACTTTTATTTTTTGCAATTTCCCTCTGAATTTCTACTAATTTTAATCGTACATCTTTTATTTTAGCAACATTAGATACATTTTTGTTAATAATATTTGTTCTAATTTCATCATCAACTATCGCCTCATCTAAATATATATGATTATTTTTAAAATCTATATGGGTTTGCCTCAATACCTTTTTTATTTTTGACAAATCTGAAAAGTCTATTTTATTCATTAGTAACTTATAAGTTAGTGCCCTATACATAGCACCTGTATCAATGTAAACAATATTTAATTTTTTTGCTATTAATTTTGCAATAGTACTTTTACCAGCTCCTGAAGGGCCATCTATTGCTATTACTAAATTATTCAATTTTTTTCTTCCTTTCATACAAACACTTTAAATATCCTTTCTTAACACTTTTGCTTCCTTTAAATATATATGATTAACTTCAGTTTGACTTTTGATAGAATTTAACATTAATAATACTCTTATGCATCTACTCAAGCTATCCTTAACATACATTTCTTGAAAACATAATAAACTACAATCAAGTAATCCCATCTGTCTAGCTGCCTTTGCAGGATAAGCAGAATCTATATCACTTGTAGCAGTAAATAACACTGATATTATATCTTTACTCTTAATATTATTTTTTTTTATTATTGTCTCAAGCAACTTTGTTGTGTTATCTAAGATATTTTCAGAAGTGTTTTTTTCTACAGTAATTGCTCCTCTTATGCTTATAACCCTCATAAAAGTTCACCTCTATCTATATATTATATATTAATTTAACTTTATGCTCAACATTTAAAATTACTGATTATCCCCAGCAAGATATCCTGTTGAGTAACTAATTTGCAAATTAAATCCTCCAGTATAGGCATCTACATCTAAAACTTCTCCACAAAAAAATAAACCTTCAACAATTTTTGATTCCATAGTAGATGGGTTTATTTGATTAATATCTATCCCACCAGAAGTTACATAAGCTTCTTCAATAGACCTTAAATCAGCTATATTTAAGGTTATTGATTTAAGTAACCTAACTAGCTTTCTTCTATGTTCTTTTGTAAAATTAGATGCTTTTAAAGATATGTTGATTTGTAATAAATTTAATATTGCTAAAACAAAATTATATTTTAATATAATTGATAAAACATTAATTATATTTTTATTAGGATTAGAACCCAATAATTCAATTATTTTTTCATCTAATTCTTTTAGATTTAAACTTGGAAATAAATCTATATCTAATTTAAATCTATCCTTAGCATTTATTTTTCTATTGTTTCTAGATGTAATATTAAATATAGCAGGTCCTGAAATTCCAAAGTGTGTAAAAATAATATCTCCAATTTCATAATCAATTATTTTATCATCTGAACTTAAAACTATTTTAACATTTTTAAAACTTAATCCTTTATTTTGTTTTATCCAATTTTCTTTAATATTTATAGGTACAATAGAAGGTTTAGTTGATATAATATTGTGTCCAAATTTTTTCCCAAATTTATATCCATCTCCTGTTGAGCCTGTAGAAGGATAAGATTTTCCTCCTGTAGCTATTATTAGACTATCACTTTCAATTATTTCTTTCCTATTATTTTTTGTATACTCTGTAATAAACTTATTTTTATACTTTTCAACATTTATGACATTACAGTTTAAAGATAATATAACACCATTATCTAATAAATATGTTTTTAAAGCATTTGTAACATCAATTGATTTATCTGATTTAGGGAAACACCTACCATCATTTTCTACTTTAATTTCTACATCATACTTTTGCAAAATATCAATTATATCTTTATTAGAAAAGCTATAAAAAGAGGAGTATAAAAAATTCCTATTTCTAGTTACATTTTCAATTAAATCTTCTATCTCACAATTATTAGTAATATTACATCTACCATTACCTGTAATAAGCATTTTCTTACCTATAATACTATTTTTATCTAAAAGTATTACTTTATTACCTTTTTTACTCGCTGTAGCTGCTGCAATTATTCCAGCAGGTCCTCCACCAATAACTAAAACTTTTTTCGACATAATTTTCTCCTTTTACACCAAAGAAAAAAGTAGCTAAGCTACTTTTTTTCTTTCTCTTCATATATATCATATTCTTGCCATAAATTCTCTAGTTTAGAAAGATATGTACTAACGTCCTTTTTATTTTTTATTCCTACTCCAATTATTAAAGCGTTTATGATACTCAAAGGAGCAACTAAAGAATCTATAAACGAAATCATATTACTTTTTACTTCTATAATATAGTCAGCCCATTTAGCTATAGGAGATAATTTACCATCTGATATTCCTATAATTGTAGAACCTTGTTCTTTTACATACTTAAGTGCATCCAGTGTTTTTTTTGAATATCTTGGATAACTAATTCCTATTACTACATCATCTTCTGAAACTTGTAGCAATTGTTCAAATATATCACTCATTCCAAAACTAACTACCTTTACATTATCGAGAATAAAACTTAAATAGAAGCCTAAATACCCTGCTAATGCTGTAGAACTTCTAAGACCTAAAATATATACTCTTTTAGCATTTGAGATTTCCTCTATTGCCTCATAGAATATTTTATTATCTAGATTTTCTAATGTAGTCTTCATATTATTAATATCTGTTGTTACAACTTGTTTTACCAAATTTTCTTTATCTGAAAAATCTTCCATTCCTAATCTTTGAACCGTTGTTAATTTGTTTTTTATAAGTTCTTGTAAAGATTTCTGAAGACTAGGATAACCAGAAAATCCTAAAGCGTTAGCAAATCTAACAACTGTAGATTCACTAACGCCAACCATTTCTCCTAATTTAGATGCTGTCATAAATGCTGCTTTATCATAATCTGAAGTTATGTATTCTGCTATAAGCTTTTGTCCTTTACTTAAACGAGAATAGTTAGATTGAATTAATTCATTTAAATCTCTTTTGTGTTCATCCATAGATATCTTCCTTATTAAAAAATATTTAATCCATATTCATATGCTTTTTCATTTTTTTCTTCTGTTCCAGGAGGTACTCTATTTAATATAGCTTGTTTTAAAATCTCTTTATCTACTAATTTTGTTATACCATTAATAGCTCCTAATGCAACAATATTAGAGACTAGTGATGTTCCTACATCTTTTTTAGCTTTATCAAGAATTGGTACTTGATAAATTTTAACATCACTTCTATTAGGTCTTTCTACTCCACTATCTATAATAAGGATACCATCTTTTTTTAAGGAATCCAAGTACTTATCACAAGATTTTTGAGTTAAACTTAATAATATATCACATTTAGATACTTTAGGGTAATTAATATCAGTATTACTTATTATTACCTCAGCCTTACTAGCTCCTCCTCTAGCTTCTGGACCATAAGATTGAGATTGAATTGCATTCTTACCATCATTTAATGCACCTTCTGCTAAAATTATACCTGCTAAAATTAACCCTTGACCTCCAGAACCACTTAACCTAATTTCAGTTTGACTATTCATGCTATACCTCCTGCCTAAACATTTCTATAATCTTTTGATATTCTTCAGTATATTCTGCTTCTTCATTTTTATATAACTCACCAATCACTATCTTATCTTTTAAATCATCTTTTGGAAGTTTATTTAATGCCTTTACATTTATTGAATTATCTTTTAAATATTTCATCATATCAGGTGATTCACCTTTTTTATTTTTTCTTCCATAGTATGTAGGGCATATACTTATAGATTCAACAAATGAAAAGCCTTTGTTTTTTACCCCTTTTACAACTAAATCTTTAATCATTTTTGCATGATAAGCAGTGGCTCTTGCAGTATAAGTTGCACCTGATGCTTTAGCTAGTTCACATAAATCAAAGTTTTTATCAATATTACCATAAGGAGCTGTAGTACCTTTTTCTCTTGTAGGAGTAGTAGGAGAATACTGACCTCCAGTCATTCCATAAATATTATTGTTGAAGACAACTGTAGTAATATCTATATTTCTTCTAGCAGCATGAATTAAATGATTTCCACCTATTGCAGCAGAGTCACCATCTCCAGTAACTACAATTACATGTAACTCAGGATTAGCCATTTTAATACCCGTTGCAAATGCTAAAGCTCTTCCGTGAGTAGTGTGAAGTGTATTAAAATCCATATATCCAGGAGCTCTCGAAGAACATCCTATACCAGATACTATACAGACTTTATCTTTTTCTAAACCCAATTCATCTATAGCTTCAACTACAGATTTCATTATTATACCGTGACCACACCCCGGACACCATATATGAGGCAATTTATCCATTCTAAAATATTTTTGTAATAACTTACTAGGCATATATATCCTCCTTAATTTTTTTGATTATTTCATCCGGAGATATTAATTGTCCATTTATTTTATTATATCTATATATTGTTGCTCCTTTATCTGCAGCTCTTTCTACTTCTATTAAATATTGTCCTAAATTCATTTCTACAACTAAAATTTTCTTTACTTTTTTTGTTAACTCTTTAATCTGTTTAGTTAAAAATGGCCATATAGTTATTGGTCTAAATAAACCTACTTTTAGTCCATTTTCTCTAGCTTCATTTACTGCACTTTTTGCTGATCTTGCAGTAGCTCCATATGCAACTATAGCAATATCTGCATCATCTAACATATATTCTTCATAATTAGCTATGTCTTCTATATTGTCTTCTACCTTATTCACTAACCTATTTACAAGTTCTTCAGCAATTTTAGAGTCATTACTTGGGAAACCGGTTTCATCATGAACTAAACCTGTTACATGATATCTATACCCTTCACCAAAAGAAGCCATTTTAGGAACTAAATCATTTTCCTCAACTCTATATGGCTTATAATCTTTAGGCTCACAACTAGGTTTTACTCTATCAAATATCTCAATTTCTTCTTTATTCGGAATCTCTATTTTTTCTCTTAAATGCCCGATAACTTCATCTAATAAAAGAATTACAGGAGTTCTATATTTTTCTGCATAATTAAATGCTTTTATCGTTAAATCAAATGTCTCTCTAACGGAATATGGAGTTAGTGCAATCATAGGATGATCACCATGAGTTCCCCATTTAGCTTGCATTACATCTCCTTGTGAAGGCGATGTAGGAAGTCCTGTACTTGGGCCTCCTCTTTGAACATTTACTATAACACAAGGGATTTCAGTTATTGTAGCATACCCAATATTCTCTTGTTTCAATGAAAACCCTGGTCCACTAGTAGCTGTCATAGATTTTAGCCCAGCTAATGAACCTCCTATTACTGCAGCCATACCAGCAATCTCATCTTCCATTTGAATAAATTTTCCCCCTACTCTTGGAAGTCTTAAAGAAGATATCTCTGCAATTTCTGTAGATGGAGTTATTGGATACCCTGCATAAAATTTCATTCCTGCTGCAAGTGCACCTTCTACACATGCTTCATTTCCTTGCATTAACTTAACTTTATTTTCCATCTTCTTCATCTCCTTTAATATAAATAGCGTAATCAGGACACCTAAGTTCACATAAACCACATTTTATACATATATCTTCATTATCTATGTTAATCACACCATTTTCTAAAGTTAAAACACCTTTGGGACATAACTCAACACAAATCCCACAACCTTTACACCAATCTTTATTTACCACTAATTTTTTATTAATTTTTGTGGTCACTATAAAGCCCCCTTTAATATTGTTAATTAAATATTATCAAAAATATATCCTGCATGCAAGTTTTATTTCATTTTTTTGTTATATTTAATCAATATGCAAGTTTTATTTCATATTATGCATATTTTAAATAACTTTTATTTGTTTTGAATTTCGGTTAAAGCTTTTAAACAAGTAGTTTAACAAGAATTTAAAAATATTATAGAAAATATATATTGCAAGAATTATTTATTTAATTTCATTTTATAATAATCCCCTTATTATATTTTATAAAATATAATAAGGGGATTATATCTATCAAGTAATCTTAATATTATATATACTTATTTATACAACAGGATAAGTATTTTCATCTTTATTTAATAAATTACTATCTATATTATACTTTTGAGCTTGACGATATTTAAAGTATTTTATAGCTACTTGTGGGAATAATGCATATGATAATATATCTTCCTCTTGTTCAATATATTCTTTAATTTCTTCTCTATAATTATCAAGTTCAGGTTTCAGTAAATCTGCAGGTCGTCCAGTGTAAATTTCTTCGTTTCCTATTATCTTTTTTATTATATCATCTTTTATTGGAGTTGTAGGTTTTCCATATAAACCTTTTACATAGTTTTTAATCTCAGTAGGTATCATTTTATATCTCTCACCTAAAACTACATTAAATACAGCTTGTGTTCCTACCATTTGACTCATTGGAGTAACTAATGGTGGATATCCAAGATCTTCTCTCACCTTTGGAACCTCTTCTAACACTTCTTCAAATTTATCAATAGCTCCTTGACCTTCTAATTGAGAAACTAAATTAGATAACATGCCTCCTGGTACTTGATAAATCAAAGTTTTAGTATTAACTCCTAATACTTTTGATTTTAATAATCCTTCTTTTTCATATTTATTTCGAAGCTTTGTAAAATATTCAGCAATTTCATTTAAATTATTCATATTATACTCTGGTTCTCTTCCAGAGCCCTTTAAAGAAGATAACATAGGTTCTGTTGCTGGTTGACTTGTACCATTTCCTAAAGGTGATAATGCAGTATCAATAATATCAACACCTGCTTCTACACCTTTCATGTATGTTTGATTTGCTATACCACTAGTAAAGTGAGAGTGTAACTGAATTGGTATTTTTATTGATTGTTTCATTTTTGTTATTAAATCATAGGCATTATAGGGAAGTAATATCCCTGACATATCTTTAATACATATAGAATCTGCACCCATACTTTCCATTTCTTTTGCTAGATTTAAATAATAATCAATATCATGAACTGGACTTGTAGTAAAAGATATTGCAGTTTGTGCATGTCCTCCTGCTTTTTTTGTAGCATTCAATGCAGTTTTTAAATTTCTTGTATCATTTAAAGCATCAAATATCCTAACTATATCTATTCCATTTTCAATTGCTTTTTTAACAAACTCTTCTACTACATCATCAGGATAATTTTTATAGCCTAAAATATTCTGACCTCTCAATAACATTTGCAACTTCGTATTTTTAATAACTTTTCTTAATTTCCTTAACCTTTCCCATGGATCTTCATTTAAAAACCTCAAACAAGCATCAAAAGTAGCACCTCCCCACATCTCTAAAGAATGATAACCAACTTTATCAAGCTTTTCAGCAATTGGTAGCATTTCTTCTGTTTTCATTCTAGTTGCCATTAAAGATTGATGAGCATCTCTTAAAATTGTTTCTGTAAATTTTACACTTCCCATTATGAGCCTCCTTAAGATATTTTTTCGATACAAAAAATAATAGGTGGATTATTAATTTGATTCAAAAAATTCATTTTCAATACAGTGAATTTTTTTTGATTTAATATAGTTAAATAATTTTCAATTTCATTTTTTTCTTTAATTCCGCCTTTATGTCCATAATATGATACTACAATTAGTATACCGTTTATATGTAAAAAAGACAATATTGATTTAATTGCTTCTATTGTAGAGTCCGGTTTAGTAATTATAGAATGATCACCTTTAGGTAAATACCCTAAATTAAATATAGCAAAATCTATTTTATCTCTAATATAATTGCTAATATTTGCATGACTATCATGTATTAAACTTACTCTATTATAAAATCTATTTTTATTTAAAAGATCAGTAGTGTTATCTATAGCTAATTTCTGAATATCAAAACCATAAACCTTACCCGATTCCCCTACTTTTTGAGCTAATTTCAATGTATCATTCCCATTGCCCACTGTAGCGTCAACTACTATCATACCTTCTTTTACTTTTTGATTTATAATATTATTTGAAATATTAATAGCATTTGATAAAAAGTTATTTTTCATTTATTTCATCCTTAATGTATCTTATTTCTTTATCTGTTAAGAACCTATAATCCCCTTCTCTTAAATCATTTAATCTTATATCTCCAAAACTAACTCTTTTTAATTTAATAACAGGGTGATTAATTTTTTCACACATTTTTCTAACCTGTCTATTCTTACCTTCATGAATAGTTATTTTAACTGTTGATTTACCTTTATCCTTTTTAATAATATTAATATCTGCTGGAGAAGTTATATAGTCTTCAATTTTTAATCCTTCTTTAAATTGTTTTAATTCTTCATTGTTTGGAATACCTTTAACTTCTGCTATATAAGTTTTATTAACTTCATGACTAGGATGAGTCATTTTATAAGTTAAATCTCCATCATTGGTTAATAACAATAAACCTGATGTATCATAATCGAGTCTACCAACAGGATATATTCTTTGATCTACTTTAGAAACTAAGTCAATAACTGTTTTTCTATTAAATTGATCTGAAACACTTGTTATATAACCAACAGGTTTATTTAAAATTATATATATTTTTTCTTTTTCTAAAAATATTTTTTTATTATCTACTTTTATAATATCTTTTTTAGGGTCAACTTTAAATCCTAACTCTTTAATCATTGTATTATTTATAGTTACCCTTCCATCTAATATTATTTTTTCTGATTTTCTTCTAGATGCTATCCCAGCTTTTGCCATAAATTTTTGTAATCTCATATCAACCTACCTTTTATTATATAAATATATATATATCATAACATAGTTTTATATTTATTATAAATCAATTTTATAATAAAAGGACTTTTAAACTAAAAGTCCTTTGAGAAAAAATATTCTATTTTATCATTTAATTTTGTAAATATAGATTTTTGTTTCAGTTTTTCATTAAGAATAATATTACTCTTATAAATAATATTATTTTTTAACTTTATTACAATATTAGAAACTACATAACCCTTTTCCACGGGAGCAATTAAATTATCTTTTGAATTCACTAATATATCGACATCTTCTAATTCATTTTCTTGTAAGGGATAAGTAAAATCTTCAGGAATAAAAATAGGTAACTGCTGAATACTACTATTTTTAATATCTAAGTACTTAATAAAAGTATCTTTTCTTATAATTGTTGTTTTTTTATAATTTTCAAATCCATAATCAAACAATTTATAACTATTTTCAAACCAATTATTATCATCTAATACAACTGCAATAAGTTGCATATTATCCCTTGTAGCACTTGCAACTAAGCAGCGGCCTGCCAATTTAGTATATCCTATTTTAACTCCATCACCACCTTTGTATTGAGATAATGTTTTGTTTTTATTATAAAAATGTGATGGAGTTTCTCTATCTGGAACATAATCATTAGTTTTTGATATTTCTCTAAAAATGTCATTTTTTAATGCTTCTCTAGTAATAATCGATAAATCATAAGCTGTGCTATAATGATCTTCAGAATGTAATCCATGTGGATTTGTAAAATTTGTATTTTTAGCACCAATTTCTTTAGCTTTTTTATTCATTAATACTGAAAAGTTTTCAATACTACCTGCTATTTCATGTGCAATTGCAACTGCAGCATCATTTCCTGATCTAAGCATAAGACCAAAAATTAAATCTTTTAATTTAATTTTTTCATTGGGTTTTAAATAAATGCTAGATCCTTCTATTTCAGTCCATTCCTTTTTTATAGTTACTACTTTATTTAAATCTCCTTTTTCAATAGCAATTAAAGCTGTCATTATTTTTGTAGTGCTTGCTATGGGGAGCTTTTGAGAAATATTTTTAGAGTAAAGAATTCTTCCACTATCTCTTTCTATGAGTATGGCACTTTTTGCAGATATATTTTCATTAATTGCAAATACCGTAGTTGAAATCATAGATATCATTATAGTTATTAATATGGTTAATAAAATTGTTTTCTTATACAAATAATCACCTCTCATTAAACTGAATGATATTAATTTTTTTCACTATCGATATTTTGATTGTTTTTAGATTTATCTTTAAATGAACTACTTACTTTTGGTAAAAGCTCTAATATGCTATTTACTATATTAGTACCTTGATCTACAGGTAGTAATTTCATTTTACCATTTCCTGCAACTATAAAAGCTACAGGTTGAACTGATACACCAGCACCTGACCCTCCACCAAAAGGCATTTTAGAATTTGTATTTTCAGCTTCTTTTTCAGATATATTTTTTTCTCTCCCAAATTCACTACCTCCAGATGCAAATCCCAATGAAACTTTAGATATTGGTATAATAACTAATCCATCAGGAGTTTCAACTGGATCTCCTACTATGGTATTTACATCTACCATTTCTTTAAGTGATTCCATTGTTGAATTCATTAATCCTTCAATAGGATGATTAGCCATAGTTTATTCACCACCTTTTATCTTTAATGATAATATTGATTTAATTATATAAATAATTTTAATTTTAAATAGACAATTAAATTCAAATTCAAAAACATTTCTATTGTAAATAGTGTTTACTAAATAATTTAAATTTATTATATAAAATTTAGAATCTAAATAATAAAATAAATTAGAATATAAGGAATATATTAATCCATTTAAAATAGCACTAGTAAATGCATCTTTATTACCTATATTTGTAGTTAATAATATATTATGTATTCTTATATATCTTTTAATTTCGTTATATAATATTGAAAAAAATTTTCTTTTTAAATTTTTTTCAATATTATATAATTTATCATTTAATTTAAATTGTTTTTTCTTTTCATTTAATATTTTTTTATATAATATTACTTTTTGATAAAACTCAATATAAATATTATCATCTTTTATTTTAAAATATAGAAATGGAATTTTTATAGTAAAAATTTTAAACTTATAAATGCTAATAATTATTTCTAATTTATTAACATTATTATTTCTAGATATCATTATATTAATTGATATAGAAATATTTAAAAAAATTATTACTAATAAAAAAAATAATAAAAAATACAAGTTTATCACTCCATTTTATTATTTTGCGTATATAAAAAGAAAATAATACATTAAAATGTATTATTTTCTTCTAATATAACATCTTTTAATTTAGGTAACTCACTTATATCTTTTAATCCAAAATGTCTTAAAAAATTATCTGTAGTTCCATAAATAATTGGCTTACCTGTTCTATCAAGTCTTCCTTTTTCTTCTACTAAACCTTTATCTATGAGTGTAGATATAGATTTATCACATTTAACCCCTCTAATATTTTCAATTTCTACCCTAGTTATTGGTTGTTTATAAGAAATTATAGATAATGTTTCAAGAGCTGCATTTGATAAACCTTTATTAGTTTTCTCTGGCATTAGTTTTTTTATATAATCATAATGTATAGGTCTTGTAGCAAGTTGATAGCTATTTTTTATTTTTATTATTTGTAAACCTCGTCTATTATAATCAAATTCATCTATCATTTCTTCTATTATGCATTTTATATCCTTTTTATTTATTTCAAGTATTTTATGTAAAGAATCAATAGATAGAGGTTCCCCCCATATATAAAGTACTCCTTCAATTATTCCTTTAACCTGTGTTTTATCCATATAATCACCTATGTTTTTTTCTTATACTTATATCTGTAAAATTATTTTCTTGAATTATATCTATTTTTTTTAATTTAAGTAATTCTAATATTGCAACAAATATTGCAACAATGTTTGTTCTAGTTAACTTATCTTCAAATAAATTAGTAAACTCTATCTTCTCTATATTATCTAGTTTATTCTGCACAAATTTCATTGCCTGTTCAATACTCATTTCTTCTTTTTTTATTTCATGAAATTTTAAATCATTTTTTTTAAAGTTATTACTTTTTAAAATTCTATCAAATGCTTTTACTAAATTATTTAAATCTATTCCTTCAATTGTTATATCCTTATTTTCAGGATATGAAATTTCTTCCTTAGGTTTATAAAAAACTTTACCATGTATATCAAACTTATTTTTCAACTCATTTGCAGCATTTTTATATTTTTTATAAATTATCAACCTTTCTATAAGTTCCTCTCGTGGATCTATACCTTCCATTTCCATTTGATCATCTTTAATATCATTTTTTGGCAATAACATTTTAGACTTTATTTCTAATAAGGTTGCTGCCATAAGTAAAAATTCACTTGTTACTTCTAAATCTAACTCTTGCATTTTAGATATAAATTCTATATACTGTTCAGCAATTTTAGCAATAGAAACGTCGTAAATATCTACTTCTGATTTTTCTATGAGATGATACAGCAAATCAAATGGTCCTTCAAAACTTTCCAGTGTAATATTATATTTCATATTAATTGCTCCTATCAATTAAGCTAATAACTCAATTAAATTCTTATATTAAAAATTGTTAATGGTATATATAATTAAACTATATTCAAATTTACCTGATAATAAGATAGTAAGTATTTTAGATTAATCTAAAAAAAGTAAAAACAATAAGTTAAATGATGCTAGTACAATATTATATCATATAAAAATGAAATGAAAACTAATATATTATTTATGCTAGAAATAGAATTTAATACTAATTAAATAGTTAATTTATGTATTAATTCATAAAATGTAATATTTAATAATAAAAAAGCTAAATATATTTTATAATTTATATATTAAAATTACAAATATATTTAGCATAATCAAATCATTTAGTTGTTAAATTTTTAAATAATTTAGCTAATATGTTTAAAATATTAGCTTTTTTTATGTCTGTATCAATAATTAATTCTTCCTTTAACAATATTTCACCTTCAGATTTTACAATTATTTCTCCTACTTTATCACCTTTCTTTATAGGAGCTTTAACTGTATCTAATAATTTAATTTCTTTCTTTATATCACTTTCATTATCTTTTTTCATAAGTATATCTATATCATCTTTAACTCTTATTTTTGCATATTCTTTTTTTCCTTTTTCTATTGATATCTTATCCACTATATCTCCTTTTTTATTAAGGGATATAGATTTATAATTAGAAAATCCGTGATCAAGCAATTTTTTTGAATCCTCATTTCTAATTTTTGAAGATTTAGAACCTAATATTACACTTATAAAAGTAGTATTATCTTTAGTTGCTGAAGCAGCTAAACAATACCCTGCCTTTTGAGTAAATCCAGTTTTAATTCCATTTGCACCAGGATAAAAACGAATAAGTTTATTTGTATTAACAAGATCCTGAGTAACATCTCTATCTTTTCCAACTTTTATAGAAGTAGTCCACATTGAAAGCCATTTATGAACTATTTCATGTTTTAAAAGTTCTCTTCCCATAAGAGCAATATCATATGCAGTAGTTAAATGTTCTTCATCTGGCAAACCAGTAAGATTTTTGAACTTTGTATTTTTCATATTTAATTGTTTTGCTTTTTTATTCATCATTTCTAAAAATAACTCTTCACTTCCTGCAATATATTCACCCATAGCAACAGAAGCATCATTTGCAGACCTTAAACAAATAGCCTTAAATAGTTCTTCTACTGTATTCGTTCCTCCTGCCTCTAAATATACTTGGCTTCCTCCCATACTAGCAGCATTTTCACTTATTAAAACTTGATCATCTAGATTTATTTTTCTACTTTCTAATGCTTCACTTGCTAAGATTAAAACCATAATTTTAGTTATACTAGCAGGTTCTAGTTTCTTATTAGGATTTTTTTCATATATTACCTTACCAGATTTAAAATCCATAAGTATAGCAGCTTTTCCATCCACTTCAAAAGGTTCCATAGCATAAATATTAAATGGCAATACTGATACTATAATAAATAATATTACTAATATATTTAAGATTTTTTTAATCATAAAAATCCTCCTCGTATAATTATATTTTCCATGTAGTTTATTATTATACGAAAAAAACTACTAATAGTATTAGTAGTTTTTCGTTTTATATCTTTTTAATTCCATCTTTATCAACTGTACCATAAATTATTTTCTTTTCACCTATTTTTTCAGATGAAATTTTTATGATTTTTTCAAGTCTATTTAATGTATCTTTAAGTTTATCTTTATCATTTCCATGTAAAGATGCAATTATTTCGCCTTTTTTTATTTTTTCAAATTTCTTTTTATTTAGTACTATACCTGCAGACATGTCTATTTCACTTTCTATTGTCTTTCTCCCAGCTCCTAATAAAAGTGCACATCTACCAATCTCTTCTGCATTCATTTGTGAAATATATCCAGTTTTTTTAGCTTTAAAGTGCATAACATTATTTGATTTTGGTAGTAAATCTAAATTTTCAATTTGTTCTACATTGCCACCTTGATTTTTAATAAATTGCTTAAATTTATTAAAAGCACTTCCATCTTCTATTTTGCTCATTAAAAGTTTTCTTCCTTCTTCAAGATTTTTAACTTTTTTACCTAGTAATAGCAATCTAGAACCTAATGAAAGACAAAGCTCAACCAAGTCCTCTGGACCATGTCCTTTTAATGTTTGTACTGCTTCTTTTACTTCAAGTGCATTACCTACTGCATATCCTAAAGGTTCATCCATATCAGATATTATGGCCATTGTATCTCGATTCATGCCATTGCCTATATCTACCATTTCTTTTGCTAATTCAAAAGCATCCTCTAATGTTTTCATGAAAGCTCCACTACCAACTTTAACATCAAGTACAATTGCATCAGAACCTGAGGCTAATTTTTTACTCATAATACTACTAGCAATAAGAGATATATTATCTACAGTGGCAGTAACATCTCTTAATGCATATAATTTTTTATCAGCAGGTGCTATATTAGAAGTTTGCCCAGCAACAGCTAGTTTGATATCATTTACATTTTTAATAAATTCACCTTTACTAAGATCAATTGAAAAATTTTCAATTGATTCTAATTTATCTAATGTACCTCCAGTATGACCTAATCCCCTTCCAGACATTTTAGCAACAGGCAAATTACATGCAGCAACCATAGGTGCTAATACAAGAGTAGTTTTATCACCTACTCCTCCTGTGCTATGTTTATCAACTTTTATTCCATTAATAGAAGAAAGATCTATTTCCTCCCCTGATTTTAACATTGCATTAGTTAAGTTTAAAGTTTCAGCTTTATTCATTTTATTAAAAAATATAGCCATAAGTAGAGCAGATGCTTGATAATCAGGTATATTTCCTTTAGTATAATTTTTTACAAAATATTTGATATCTTCACTGGTTAATTCATTTCCATCTCTTTTTTTCTTTATGATCTCATACATATCCATTATTTCGATACCTCCTGTGAATTATGTTTTATATAAAATAGAATGAAATTTATTTAGTTTTATATTTACCCATAATATTAAATAATATTGTTAATAATCAAGGTAATTATTATATTATGCTCTTGGATGTGCTCTCTTATAAACTTCATTTAAGCGTTTATTATCTGTATTGGCATATATTTGAGTAGAAGATATATCAGCATGTCCTAATAAAGTTTGTACAGATTTTAAGTCAGCTCCGTTTTCAAGTAAATGGGAAGCAAATGAATGCCTTAATATACGAGGAGTTATTTTTTTATCTATAGATGCTTTCTTCTTGTAATATTTTATTATTTTCCAAAATCCCTGCCTTGTTAGTGGGTTACCATTGTAATTTAAAAACAAATAATTTTGATCTTTATCTTTTACGAACTTTCTTCTAAATTCATTTAAATATAATTTTAATGAATTTAGAGCAATATTACCAATAGGTATTACTCTTTCATTTGTAAACTCTTTAGATGTTATAACTAATCCTAAATCTAAATCTATATCTTCTATCTTTAACTTTAATAATTCACTAACTTTTAAGCCTGTTGCATAAAGCAATTCTAGCATTGCTTTATCTCTTATTCCTTTTGTTGTTGATATGTTTGGCTGTTCTAAAAACATATCAACTTCTTTTAAAGTTAAAGTCTCAGGAATTTTTTTATTTTTTTTAGGTGATTTCAAGTTCAAAGTAGGATCTTTTTTAATTAAATTTTTATTTAATAAATATTGATAAAATGCTCTTATAGATGCTAATCTACGAGATATTGTTGAAGAAGCTCTTCCTTTTCTTTCTAAATAAAGCATATATGTAATTATAGTAGTTTGTGAAATTTCTTTTAAATCTTCCGTCACATCATTTTCATTTAAATAATTAATAAATTGATTTAGGTCTCTTGTATAACATTCTATCGTATTTTGAGATAATTCTTTATCCCATTTTATATAGTCTATAAATTCTGTCGTTAATATATTCATTTCATACTCCTTAAATGGATTTAAAATACTTTGTTTTTATATTCTACATTAACATTTAAAATCCTTCATTTTAAATGTTAAAATAAAAATATATTATTTTGATAAAATAATATATTGAATTCATCTTTATATACCTATATGAAAAAACTAATATAGAATTAGATGGAGGTGGTTCATTTATACTGTTGATATATTTATATTCTTCTATAAATATTTTAATAGTAACTAATAATATTAATATTATTAGTATTATTTTTATTTTTTTTGAAAAATTGTATTTCATAAATTATCTACTCCTTATTTAAAAAATTATAAAATTATTTTAATAAGATAAGGAGTAATATAGGCTTCTATTATTCCTGCAAACAAAAAAGCAATTAAAGACAAAAAAACAAAGAATGAAAATCTAAAAATTTCTTTTAATGTATTTTCCCTTTGTGGTTTTTTTCTATTTTTTATGAAATTAATGCTATAAATTGTTGATAAAGAAGATACTATAATAAGTCCAGGTATTATAAATATATTAGGTGGAATTAAAGTTAAAAAAGATAATAAAAAACCTTTAAATCCAAAATTATCAATCATAAAACCAATTGTGAATCCAATTGTAAATCCTCTTAATAAAATAATTGTAAAAGTAATAGGGAGTCCTATTACAATTATACCCATTACCCAAATAATAATGGTAGTCTTAAGATTGTTCATAATTGAATCTTTAAGCAACATAGTATTTTGTACTTCTTCATTTTCAATAATCTCAAAAAAATTATTTAAAAAACTATATAAATCACTTGTTTGTGATTCAGACATTATTTTTATAGTAATAACACCAGCAGATATTCCTATCATTATTGTAATTATAATTGATAAATAAACAAAAATATTTTTCTTAAAGTGTTTTATAAATTCATTTTTAAAATTAGACAATTAAAAATCCTCCTTTATACAAGCTATACAAAATATTATGCTTTTAAGGAGGATTTTATTACTTATTCATTTTTACTAGCAAATGTAGCATTAATCATTTGAATGCCAATAATTGTTTTACCATCACTTATTTCTCCAATTTGAATCATATGGAGTAATTCATCCAACGAATATGTTTTTACATCAATATATTCATCAATATCTGGAGTAGCAATCCCTTCTTCTAATTCTCTAGCAAAAAATAAATGAATTTTCTCATTACAAAATCCTGGTGAAGTATAAAACTCAGTCATATATTCATATTTATTAGCTGTCAGACCAGTTTCTTCTTTTAATTCTCTAATAGCACATTCCTTGGGTTCTTCTCCAATCTCTATTTTACCTGCAGGTAATTCAAGAATTTCTTTATCAATAGATTTTCTATATTGATTAACCAAATATATTTTATTATCTGAAGTTATAGGAACAATACATACAGCACCAGGATGTTCTACAATTTCTCTTTTTGAGTATTTTTTATCTGGTAATTCAACAGTATCTATTCTTAAATTTAATACTTTCCCTTCATATACTTTTTCAGATTTCATAGTTCTCTCAATATAACTCATCAAAAACCTCCTAAAATAATAAGAATATTTTATAGGTACTTACATATACTTAACTATATTATATATATTTTTTCAAATTTGTAAAGCTTGGAGGCTATTAATATGTATAAAACATTTACTGATAAACATTTATTATTAATTGGTAATATTGATGATGTACACAAAAAACTCAAATATTATTCTTTTAAATTTCAAACTTTAGGTGAATTAATTTCTTATTTAAATAATTCTTAATATCAATTATGATAAGATTTATTATGATATAACTAAACAAAAAGAACAATTGTTCTTTTTGTTTAGTTAGTCCTTTCTAACCTTAATTTATCAGCAACCATTGCTATAAATTCACTATTAGTAGGTTTTCCTTTATTATTTTGAACGGTAAGATTGTTCATTTTTACACATTTATTAAATTATATCGTATACCCTTCTATGACATCTTTATTGGTATAACTCTCTCTTATTTATCGGTATTATTATATTAAATATTATACCATACTTTTCTATTTATACAACTATTTTTAAAATTATTTATTATCAATTATGATAACATTTGTTATGATTATATTACCATGCACTTATAACTTCTATTTCTCTAGTTGTTATAATACTATTATCTTCTATTAAAGTTGCAGTAATTGTAACTGTTCCTTTTGTTTCACCATAAACTTCAATTGAAGTTTCATCTTGACTATTAATTGATACATTTGCATTAGATACATCCCATGTAACGCCCTTAGAAACTGATACACCTCCATTTGTAACATTAGCAGTATAAGTTCTAGTTTCCCATTGTTTTAAGATTGCATCTCCTACTATTTCAATAGCATAACTTCCACCAGTTGCTACTTCTTCAATATTTAGTGCTATAGTATCTGTAACACCTTCATAATCAACCGTTATATCTACACTACCAACTGAAACGCCTGTTACAAGTCCCGTATTATCAACAGTAGCAATAGTATTATCACTAATATTAAATGTTAATATGGGATTAGATACAGGCATATCATTCTTCATAGCATCTACATTTATTTGTAAAGTATCACCTACATATAAATTAGTAGTTGTATTAGTTATAGTAACGCTATAAGTATCAATATTTATTCTATCTGCATCGGCTATTTCATTTACTTTATCATCATTAGGAACAAATAAATCTTTATCTGCATAGATTTTATATATTCCCTTTTCCGCATTTGTAATAGATATTATTTTCCAGGCCGACTTCATTTTAATAAACCTTTCTCCTATTGGTATTTGACTTGTAATATCATCTTCTTTAATGTATATAATAATCTTACCTTCTCCAAGTGTAATATATTTATTTTCATCTAATCCAACACTACCCTCATCTACAATAGCAGGAATAGGATATACAGTTTCACCTATAATAAAGTTAATATCAAACCTTATACGTCTTATAGTGTATTTACTATATACATTATTAATGCTTTCTTCTTCATGGATAATCATATAATCTACACCTAGTATGTTTATAAAGTCGCCTTGTTTTACTTGTCTTAACTCTGCAAATAAATATTTATGATCTGTTAAAGATTTACCATCTTTTAACTCTTGCATAAATACCCTTATTGTTTCTGTATTATTTAATGTTGCATTATAACCAAACTTTTTAAGATGTTGTTTGAATTGGTTTTTTAATGGATTCAACAAATAATCACCTCTTTCAAAAAAATAAGGACTTTATATTTTAGTTTTAAGCCCTTTAAATAAATAAAGGAATACAATAGCACCCCCTTATTATCCTCTTGTAAATAATAAACTTACATTTGTACTTAATTCTTCTGTTTCGGGAATATTTAATATTCTATTTCTGATTCTATCTATCCTATCATTTAAAAATCTTATTGCCTCACTCGTTGTAGAAAATTCTGTTTCTACCTTTCTCATCAAATCAACATCATTAGCAACCGACTCTAATATATCTGTAACTGTATACAATAAGTCCCTTTGCATACTAATTTTTATATATACATCTGTATCTACAAGATTATTTTCTTCTAAGTAAACCTTATACTCTGCATTTGTAAAATATTCTTTGTTGTTAAGTTCTAACTTTAATCGCTCTAATACTGTCATGGTCTCAACTCCTTTTTAATTTTATGTATAAAAAAATACTGGTAAATTCCAGTATTTAAAAACTTTTTTAAATTTTATTTTTTAGTTTACTTATTTTTATTACTAAAGTATCTACCATATATATTTTTTTGTTGTTTTTTAATTATTTTAATATTTTTTTCTATTCTCTCGTTTATTTTCTTATGATTTTTATCTATTAGATCTTGAATATAGTCATAATCTTCCCTTCTATTCTTGGAAAATTCATTATTTAAGTTATACTCATTTTTAAATTCAATTATATTATTCATACTAACTTTACTAATTTCTTTTGTTTTTTCTATAATCTCTTTACCTTCAAATATAAAATTTTTAAAATCATCCATGTAATTAAACAGTATTAATTCATTAGTATCAATATAATACTGAAAATTGTTAATTTTTATTTTTAGTTCTCCTTTAATATGGTCAATTTTTATTTTATATTCGCTTAAATCATTGAATATCTCATTTATATTATCTTTATCATTCTTATTATATGGAAATATAATTGGCGAATAAAATATAAAAATCTTGTTTTGATATATTTCAATTTTGTTTTTTATTCTTTCAAGTAAATAAGATATTTCTTCAATGTGATTTTTAGTTTTTATATAATTCTCTTGTTGCAACTCATATACTATTTTTTTCTTTTGTATAATACAATTGCTCCAGTATGTTATTATTCCTCCTACAATTACTCCAATAGTTCCTGAAAGTACATTTGATAATACGTTCACTATATCCCACCTAATTTATTTTATCTAATAATTCTTTCTTTTTAAATCTAAATTCTTCTTCTGTTAAAATTCCTTCATCTCTGAGTAAAGATAATCTTTTTATTTTATCAATGGCATCATTTTCTTTTTTATTTACTTGATCTATTAAATAATCGTTTTTTATACTCTCATAATCTTTATCAGGTATTAATTCTTTTAATGATTGATATGCATTATTATTAAAAATTATATCATATTTTTTGCTATCTAAATTAATTCTTAAAAGCACCTCTCTATTGTCATGTGTAATTGTTTCTGACTTAATTGGGTCGCCTTTCACACTTTTTCTACTTCCGACAACTGCACCAACACCACCTGCTATAAGTCCTCCTGCAACTGCACCACCTACAGAAGTGCCACCACCAGAAACACCACCACCAGATATCTTATTTTCTCTATATACTTCACCTCTCATGTTGAAGTATTCTATATCATCTAATGGTATTACTATTTTACCAACTCCACCTTCAGTTTTATCGAATAAACATAAATTATCTTCAGTAACCCAAGTTTTGAGATGAAAATTTTTCTTATCAATAAGTGGATGTCCATGCTTATACTTAATAGATTTTGTCTCTTCGGGTACTTCATACTTTTCCATTAATACCTTTAATCTTTGTTCTTCTTTTTCCTTTTTCTCTTCTTGAATTCTTTGCTCTTCTTTCATCTTCTCCATTCTTTTTTTGTCAGTTGCCATCCCGTATGTAATAAGTATAATAATAAATAATACTAAACTTACTATTCCTATAATAGGTGAAGAAAGGAACAAAAGAAATACAATTAAACCCAACATTATAAAACCCCAACCCATAAAACAACCCCCTTTTTCTTTTCTATATTTTATCATATTTGTTATTAAATTTTCAATATTCAACATTTTTTTGATACTATCCTAATCTAAACATATATAATACGAATCTCAGATGTAGTAATATAAAGGTTTAATATCTAGTTTAAAGTAAATAATGAACAGAGATTATATTAGAAACTTTAAATTTTTGTTTGTAGAAAAAAAGTGTACTTACTCCCCGTACCCAACCAAATAAGGGGTAATCGATTCTAATGTCGCAAAATAAATATTTTGCGACATTAGAATAAAGCTATATAATTTATGTCAAACCCTTATAAATGTGTTAATCATGTATATTATAACTCATTTTAAAAGGTAGATATAATTATTATTATATCTACCTTTGTATATTTATAGTATTATGTAAACTGTATAGGGTATATTTTAAGTCATCAAAATATAGTATAACATTACTTAAAATGGATTAATTTAGACATTTACTCTATAACAGAGATTTTTAAGTGTCCTAATTTCATACACTACTATACCTATTTTGTTACACTATACTATATCCCTACACTCTATACCCTTTGTCTATTGCTTATTAACTAATCTTTATACACTATACCCCACACCATGAGTAATGTTATAATTTTATAAATTTCTAACATTTTACTATGATATACCTACTACCTATTCACCTTCAGTTTTACTATCTTTACTTTCATGTTCAATTCTCTTTATCTCACTGTCAACATTATTAGTTAATGGACTCTTTTCAATATATGTACGTCTACTAATAACACCATCTTGATATTGCTTGCTTAACTGCTCTATCACTTCAGAACTATCTATAGGTCTATTATAATTAAATTCTATATCAATGTAATCATCATCATTAAACTTAATTCCTTTTTTATTTAATAATAATTCTAACTTCTCAAATCTTTCTTCTAGTCCATCCCTAAGATATACTTCTAACTCCCTAGCCATTGCATCTAAATTCTGATATAGTATCTTTAAACTAACCTCTGATACATTAGCTATATTAGATTGTCCAAACATATGAGAAGGAACTCCACTTATAATAACCAACTGCTCTATCAAAGCATTGTATAATATCTTAATACTATTACTGTCTAACTCGGCAACTGCATATTTAAACTCTGCTCCATCTTCTAAATTAATCATATAACCTATACCATCTGCATCAATAGTACCTGAAACCCTTTGTCCTGATACATAAGGAATAGGATTTAAACTTAATATTGTAATAGCATCATCCATTTTATTTAATAGATATTCCAATTTCTCTAATATAGGTTTTATATCCTCTAATAAACTTCTACCAAAGTTTTCTTCCTCGGTATTCTGTCCATTAATGTAATGAATAGGTAGACCTGTTATATTTGCTTTAGTATCCTCTAAGATATAGTTACCACATGCATTAGTCCACTTTTCAACTATATTAGGTTTATATACTATGTAATATGATATACTACTTACGGCATCTGTCCAATGTTCTATAAAGCCGATATAATCCCCTTCATCACTATATATAGGGTATCCATCTTCAGAACTGATAAGTTTACTTGTTCCCTTACCATTACTATAATACACATATTCAAATATATCTCCATATTGATTAAGGTCTTTTACTACCTTATAATTAATACTATTATACTTACCTTTTCTGAATACCTTGTTATATTCCTTTACCATGTTATCTGTACCTGTTAAACTAACCTTCTTACCCATTATATAAGAATTATGAGTCCTTAGAATTGCCTTTGCAGTTTGTAATATCATCTTAGATACCTTTAGTTCTTTATCTTTATATGTTATATCTTCTCGTTCTAGTACCTTATGTAACTTTCCATTCAAGTATTGTTTATTATTTAATACTTTACTAATCCTCCCTATATGATGAGCTTGTTGTATTTCCTCTGCAAACCAATAAGGATTGTTACTATAATGATCTTGTATGTATTTATCTAATTTCATAATATAACCTCCTATATTAAAATAGAAAGGTCTTTTAGACCTTTCTATAAGTTAATTAATTCTTCTTTACTTAACTCTCTAATGATTTCTCCATCATTACAAAGATATATATTTTCAATATCATTAGATGATATTTTCCCCCATATAACATATTCTTGTGATGTTATATAGTTATATACCTGATGATTATTTAAGTTTATTTTAAATATAATATAATCTCCTTGTTTAAAGTTTTTATCATCGCTTATATAATTTATTTTAGTATGATCCATTCCACCAATTATCCCATAAGTTTTACAGTAATTAATATCTGGACTTAAGAATATCTTATTATACTTTTCATCATCAATATTCTTATTTATTCTTTCTATATTTCCATTCTTTAATATTTCTTTTGCAGCCCAAACAGAAGTGCCATGGTATTGACTATCAATTAAACCATCTAAAGGATATATAGTTTTTGTAGATTTCATTTTTAAATCTCCACCACTGACAATATAAATATCCTTATTCTTCTCCACTTTGTATAATCCTTTATTATTGAGATAGTCGTAATGTTCATAGATGTTAGAAAACTCTCTACGTGGCTTTTCAACTTCTTTCTCTATCCCTTTAATATTAAACATTTTATTAATTTCTTCTTTAGTAAAACCTTCCTTAGCATAATATTCATACATATCCTCAAACCATTTATCTAATTTAGCCATTTCTCTTCTCTTTTCAACTAAATCTTTTCTTACTCTTATTACTTTTTCTGTCAATTCATCTTGAATATATTCAATTTTTTCTTGTTTGAGTTCATTAAGAGATATTTCTTTTACTTCTCCACCTTCTAATAGATAGATTTTAAGTAGATTTTCTATTAATGGTATTTCCTTAGAATTTACAAAGAATAAGTTTCCCTGTCTATTCACTAGTAAATGTTCTCTTTTATAAAGTTTGAATTTACTTAAATCTAACTGAAATATAATATGTTTTTGGTAAATCGACCATCTAGTCGCATATTTAATAGATTCTTTGAGTTTATCCGTAAAGAATATCTTACCAATATTAAAATAATTATTTCTTCTAGTACCTAAATCAAACATATCCTTACTTAATAATTTATCAGTCCCTAGAATATTCTTTGCCGACTCAATATCTGTTCCATGATAAAGATAAGAATCATCAAGTATAATAGAAGATTTATAATCCCAGAATATAGGTTGTTTTTTCACTTGATATTCTACTCTATCTCCTTTATCTATTTCCTGTAAATTATCCTCTAATTTAGTAATGTTACAATCTTTAATACCTTCATGTAATCAATATTATCTCTGTATTCTCTTATTAATTGAATCTTGTTGTTTTTATACTCTATAAATACCTTATCCCATATTTCTTGTAAATAATCTCTCATATCCATATTAATCAATCCTCCTATTTTATCCTTTATACCAAATTCCTGTATTAAGTCCTTCAAGGGCTAAACATATTGCCATTACTGTATCATCATGTTGTCCACTAATAGCACCCATTTTCCCATTTTTTGACTTAAATACTTTCATTTCTTCTAACAGTATTTTACTATTAATGAGTATCTGTCCTTCTTCAAATAATTCCCTTAATCTATCCACCATAATTGGCTTAGTTTTACCATTAGTTACAAAGCCGACTTTCTTCTTAGCCCTACCCCTAGCATCATAATCCTTATGTTTATGTAGGTTTGGATATTTATAGTCATATTTGAGTTTAGTTATAATCGAATGTCCACTGGATGCCTTTTCTATTGTCATATAACCTGTATTATAGTAAGTCCCTATTTGATAGCATACCTCTGCGAAAGTATGTGGGGCTAACTTGTTATGTCTAAACTCTGCAACTTGTATTCCTTCTTCAGATACCACTTCTATTACAGAATAGTCCTGCCCTATACCTTCCCCACTATCTACACCTATATAATATCTAGTGTCGGGCTTAGGTTTTTCCCATATAAAAAGCGTCCTATTCAAGTAAAATTTCAGATTACTTGATAAGTCGCCTAATTTATTATTATTTATTGTTTTAGGAAGGTATCTTGTACGTTCTAGTATCTTTTTACTATCAAATACATTATTTCCTGTTGAAACGAATGCTTCAACATCATCAAAGGGAAATTCTTGTGCAAACTGATCTCTGCTTGAATTTGCTATTTTCATTCTACGCCATGTAAGAATATCTAAATTAAATCTACTATCTAATTCTAATAGATGTAATTCTTCTGTAGTTAAATCATCTTTAGTTAAATCTCTACCATGAATATTCCTATATATTTTCTTTTGCTTTGCATGGTCTTTCTTGAACATTTCTAAAGTATCAAGATAATTAAAAAAGAATGGCTTATATGAGTTCTCGCCATCCTTTGCTTTACCATAAAGTTGATGATAAAAATTTCCTATACCATTGGCAGTTGATTCAATAAAAATCTTTCCACTTGGTACTAATGCTTGTTCTAAGGATAATAATTGTCCTTTTGCTTGATCTCCAACAAATGCCAACTCTGATATATGTATAAGTTTTAAACTTGATCCTCTGCCTAAATCCTTCTTACCCATAGTTTCACAATTAATACTACTACCATTCTCAAATGCTAATTCCTGTCTATTATTTCTTTTGAGTTTAGGTTTTATAGCATCAGGAATAGTATAGTATATAGTTTTTAATTTATTAAATATAGACCTTGTACTCTCTATTCTATGACTAACCATTAAACAATGAGTATGTGGAGTTGTAAGTGCATAATATAATGCTAATGCACCTATAAATACACTTCCTCCCCCTTGTCGTGCCTTTAAGATAATATTATAATCATCCATTCCATCATTTATAGCCCGTTGCATTGTATTTAATTTAAAGGGTACTATTACACCATCTTTATTAGGTAAACTCATAAAATTTTCTATGTATAGTTTAGGATCGCTTAATACCTTTCTTAATTTATCTGCTTTTTTCATTATTCTTCAATCCCTAAATTTATATTATCTAATATACTTTCTAATTCATTCTTACCTTCAATGTCCTTGAAGAAGTCCTTTGAAAAGTCCATTAAATACTTAGCCGACTGAACATCTCCATCTAATGCCTGTTGATACATTTTATCGTATATATTCTTCATTTTTTCGGTATGTAATAACTTCATATAATATTGTATTCCCTTGCTAACATCTGGCTCTAATCTCCATTTCTCCACGTTCTCCCTCTGCAAATCGCCTAATACCTTTTTATTTAAATCTTCAAAGTCCTCTCTCTCATCTTCTGGTGTACAATACCATACAATGTAACGTGCTTTCTTATAGTTTGTCATATCCGTTAATATTTGCATAAATGTTCTGTTATCTGATCTACCCATACTATCACCTACTTTTAAATGATTACCCCCTAGGTCGGAAAAGAAAAGATTTTTCCTCCCTTCCCCCTAAGGGGGAATTTAATTTTTTTATTTATTATTTATGATTGCTTATGTAATCTTTAATTTTATGTTTACTATGTACCTAATTTATTTATGTAGAACAAAGAAGTAATTTACGGTCAAAAATATGAGTAAATACCTATATTTCAATGTTTATTAAGGTTTTTATTAGGTTCTATATGCACCTAATATCCCTATTATTAAGTTCCTATTTGCACCTAATAACGAGTAATTGGTATATAATCCTTAAATAATTCCTTTGTATAGGTATATACTCTATCTCCTGCACACATTAAATGAGGATTGCAATATATTTCTCTAGACCTTGTTCCACCGACTCTTTTAATAAAATGTTTTTCTTCTAATTCATCAAGTGCATATACTAATGCTTTTTTCTTAAGTCCTGTTATTTTCATTAAATCTTTATTATTAATTCTCTTACCATCTTTGAAAGCAATTCTGTTTGATATAAACTCGATATATACCTCTATAGAAAATAAAAAAGCCCTTGAATCAGGGCTTAACTCTATAGTATTCACATATTCTCTTAGTTCAGTTCTGTAAATTTTTATAAAATGGCAATCCTTTTTCCAGCTATAAATAATTTCTTCTTGTTCTTCTCCTACCATTTTCTTTACTTCTTTTTCTACCGCTTTATCTTCTTTGATATGTTTATCTAAATCTTTTAAAATATCCTTTATATCACTTTTATTTTCTACAATTTCACCTGTATCAATATCTATTATTTTATTATCTTCAAAATCAATATTATAATTGCCTATCTGATATCCCTTTATCATAACCTACACCTACTCTTGTATGCCTTGTTGTATTGCTCGTCTATGTAATTTCCATCTATTAATTATATCCTCTGTTTCTTGGTTACGTTCAAAGAGTGCATAATAATCTCCATGCTTTCCTATTCCTACACGTTGGGGTTTTAATCCCTGTTCTAGTAACCAATTCACTTGCTCAAGATGATATATGTAATAGTCATTTTTATAAATTTTATCATTCATGTTTAATCTTCCTTTCTATAATGCCGAATACTTTAATGTATTTTTATAAATTAATGCACTACTAAAAATCCTATTTCTTTCTTTTTCAAGTATTTTTATATTACCTGGACTTAGATTAATACCTTCATCAAAAAATCTATGAGTGACTTCAAATTTATCTTTTGGTAGAGTTAAATCTATATCAAATAAAAAAGACAAACCTTGAAGGTCTATCTCGGTATGTAAGAATCCATTTTTTAAATTTATATCTTTATGTAAATTGTACTTCCTAATAATATTATAAAAGTATTGTTTATTGTGTTTTCCTACTATTTTTGTAAATATAGGATATTGTAATATATCGTTATAATAATATTTGAATAAGTCCTTGTTAAAATAATATTGCTTAAAAGCTACATCTACACTAATTAATACTTCAAGTTGTTCTTCTGTAAAACTACTTAAATCTATATTATATAGAGAAAGTATTGTTATAAGTGTTGATCCTGCAAACTTATTAGTATAATTTGCCCTTGTAATATCTTTATTGAGAGATACTACATCAGGATTTTTAAAATAAGTTACGTGATTACCGAATACAGTTGCATTTTTAACTACTGCATCCATATCTACACCTATAAAACCTTTCCTATCAAAAGAGTTAGTATATCCTAGTTGTTTAAAATCGTAAAATCCCCTTACTTTACATCCAAACAATCTATTCAATACATAGCAACTAGCTAAACTGTCAATATCATTTGTTAATATTAATTTCTTATCTCTTAAATCCTCGTACCATTTGTTAAATTTGTTCTTAAATTCTTTTTGCATTTGCCATCTCTGAAGTACAAGCAAACCAACAAACACCTTAAATTTTACTTATTTAAGAACCCCTTGTGTCCATTACCCCTAAATGATTCTCCTTCTAATTTACACCTCCACGTTTTATTTATTAGATTTTTTATTACTTCTTCTTTTTACTATTGCTCTTGCCTCTTTGCTATTTAAAAATTTAATCCATTTATTATACTTATCCTCTGGTATTTCTCTCTGTTCATTCTCTAACATAGATATATAATTTCTCTTTACATCTAATTCCTTTGCAATGTCGTCTTGTATAAGTCCTTTTAATATTCTCATTCTCTTTAACTGATAACCTCGTAACATAATATACATCCTTTCAATTTATTATTGTGACAAATAGTCACTTAAAAAAGAAGGGAATCACCCTTCTTATACATTAGTTGATTTAATTACAACTACACCATCATCTTTAACTAATGCAACTGCATACATCATGTCTGCATATATATTAGTTCTCTTGTAAGATGCTTCTCTTTCAAGCTCTATATCTAAATCTTTTGCAAACTTATACCCTAACGATCTTTTCTTTATAACAAAAGTAATACACTCATTATTTGTAGAATCATAAGTACCTTTATCTGTTACAAATACTGGTATTCCTCTGTAGTAACCTAAAAGACCATTTCTAATAAGTCCATTACCTGACACAGTTGTTGTGTTTTGTGCATCTGTAAACTCTGGCATAGCATAAAATGAAGGTATTAAAAGAGAATTAACTACAATACCTGAAAATTCATCTATGTCCCTCTCATCACCATAGTTTAATAAAGCACTTTCTATTTCTCCTGAAGTTATTGCGTTAGGACTAGAACAAGTAGCTTGAAATGGAGTTGTTTTTGCAACTTCTATCAAATCTGCATCGAGTTTTCTAGCCATAACTATTGAAGTTTGAGATGCACCTTCTTCTAATTGATTTCCTATACTAGTTTTATTCGAAGAATCATAACATCTAACTCCCTTACCTACCTGTTTGATTAACACAGATTGCTCTGTTTGTTGTAATTCTTCTGTAGAAATTTGATCTCCCTTTGCCATTTCATTAGGATCGCCTATCAAAGACCATTTGGGGAAAGTTATTTTCTCACCTTGCCCCATACCTTCTAAGTTACCCATATCATCGGCTAATTGTAAGATTTTAACCTTGCCATCAAATTTTTCTCTGACAAGACCTGCGTAAATATCTTTTTTAATTAATGTCATATGTAATCACACCTTTCCGTTTTTGTTATCTATGTAAAAAGAGTACCTAGAAAACTATTCTAAATACTCTTAGTTACTTAACTTTTTATATAAATCAGGATTACTATCATATAATTCTAATCTTTGTGTATAGTTCATTTTCTTAAAATCTTCTTTAGATATAGCATCACCTTTATTAACTTTCTTTTCAGGTTTATAAGAACTATCTAATACAAAATTATTGATTATTTCTCCTAGCTCTTTTCCTACATCTTCAATATCTAATTCATCACTAATATTGATATACTTGCCTAAATCTTTTGGTAAGTTATGCTTTTCTAAAGTATCCCTTACTTTGAATTGATTTTCCTTTGCAAGTAACTCTTTTTCTTTCTTCTCTAGTTCAAGTTCTTTTTCTGATTTTTGACTAGGTTTAAGACCTTCTAATTCAGTTTCTAAAGGTTTGATTTTCTCGCTATACAGTTGAGTCCTAACTCTGTCCTCTGCTCCTTGTATAGCTTTCTCATAATCCTCTTTTGTCATGTTTTCTTTCCAATCCATATTTACACATCCTTTCAGTTTGCTATAATTAGCCCGAATAATCGTTCCAACTATGCACCCTAATTTTTTATATTAAAAATAGGACTATCTCTAGTCCCATAAATAATCTATTAATCTATTCAATTTTTCTTCTGATAAATCTTTTTTACCATTTTTAAACTGTGATAGCATTGATCTTCCTACTCCAATTTGTTTAGCAATAAAATCATATTTGATACCTTTGCTTTTCACAGTTTCTATTAATCTTTCTCTTACAAAATCCAATACTATCACCACCTTAAAAGTAAATTTTTGTTTACTAAAAAAAATAAAAGCCCTACCCAAAGATAGGGCATTAACGGGGAATATTGTATCATGGCAAATACAATATACAACAATATAATTATTTGAGGAGATGTAATTCATCTCACAAAAGGAAAAAGGATATACATCCTTTAAATAATATTTAAGTTTTTAAACACTATTTAAAAAACATATATTTACATAAAAGATTGATTTTATTGAAAAGTTATATTAATTCAATAAAAAGTATTGACTTTAGTTTTCCATATATGGTATACTTAAATTTTAAGAGATATTATTCAAAAAAATAATCCCTATGGATAAAGGATAGCTAATCCTCTAACCATTAGGGAACATTTTAATGTATTAAAACACCTAACTTACAAGTATATCTTTATCCACAGTTTCGACATTTTCCCTTATAATTTCCAGTTCTTTCTTTTTATTGCTCTTAAATATGTTTAAAAACATCTCTTTATCTAGTTTATAAAATGTGTTAAGTAGCTCTGTTTTATCCTTAAACCCTATTCTATATTTCTTCTTATTAGTAAATACTCTAAATACAATATCGCTCATAGTTTCCTCTTTGATCTTAAATTTATTAATCTTATCTATATACTCTTTCTTTACATTATCAATTTCTTCATATCTTTCATCTTCATCTATAATATTTTCAATCGCACTTCTGATTCCGTTGCCCATTTCTTCAACATATGAGAGTATTTTATCTCTTTGTCTAGCTTTAATATTAATGTTAGAATGAGAATTAAGCATTTTTTCCATTTTAATTGTCTCCCTACTTTGTGCCATATCAATATCATCTAATATCGTGTTTAAGTAATCAACTGGACAGTTATATATTCCATACTTATCTTCGTTCTTTTTAGTGCCTTTTGATTTACTTTTCTTTTTATATTTGTTCTTGTTTTTATTGTTTTCTGATACAGATTTAAAAAATATAGGTTTTAATTTTTCTATCAAGTCACTTTTCTTTAATTCTCTAATTTGTTTATCAACATCAACTTCATACATCCTCTTCGCACTATCAATTGCAATTTCCGATAAAATAGTTGTTATGTCTATACCTTCAAGCAATCTATTAAGTTTATCACCTATGGTATGATTATTTATTAAATCCCAGTATGTACTCATATAGAATTGTCCTATATTTACCACTGTGCCAATATTTCTTTGACTTTCAGAAAGTATATTGTCAATTTTAGCCATATTTATTGGATCTACTATATATTGCCTACTATCTGTGTCTACTTCATTTACACAAACTCTGTATTTTCCAAAACATTTTTTAGCATTTTTTAACAATATGCTATCAGAAAGCAATATCAAAGTGTCAGAATCGTAATCGCTACCCGATAGTATCCTCTGAAGAGGGAAGTCGATGGCATTAACACAGATAATGTTTTCTGATAAATTAAAATACTTACTAATAAAATCGTTATTTTTATTCTTGACTACTAGTACATTACTTGGACTTGTATGAGGATTTCTAAATGCCACATACTCTAATCCAAATGGATGTAATGTTGTATACACTTCATTTTCTTTTAATTTATACTTACTATCATCGACACCTATAGAATGATAAAGAAAGCTAACAGGATTGCCAACTATAGTGCAATAATCACCAACTAATCTAATCTTCCCCCTCTTGCAATGAGAAATATAATTGTGTATATCTTTCTTTCTTTTGTTTTTAAATACCTTAGTATTAACTATATTATTATTCCTATTATAAATATCTACAAACATCATATTACTATTTACTTCATTATCATTATCTTTTAAAAACTCTATATATGTACTATCATCATTTTTTAATTTTTCTATATAATTAACCTCTAATTGACTCAGCTTTTTCATATCATTATAGGATATTGGCATACTATTTAACATTTGATAACTAGTTTGATTTAAAATATTTCCTTCTTGGTCTTTACCTCTTTTACTTTGTTTGTCGAATTTACATATACCAAATATACTATCATCTTCTTTGACTTTCTTTTTCCAATGATTCCACATTTTCGGTCTACTACCTTTTATAAAACTGAATTTTAATGCTTTTAAAGAATTAGGAGTTATAATCATATGTATATCTTTCGCATACATTTCTTCACCAAACATATTTTTAACTTTATATGTATTAAAATCTATTCCTTTTTTATTTGCATGATCTTTTAAAAACTGTTGTATATTTGTATTAAAGACACAACTTTTAAACATATGTTGTCTTAATAGCATCATTCCTTTGTCTGTTTTACCTATACTCTTAAAATAACTACTATCAAGTAGGCCTTCTCCATCATATAAATCATTTTCCATTATGTACTCTTTATTTCTAAAACTTTTCAAAATACCTTGTTCATTTGTTTTTACAACATTAGCATCAATTTTAAAATTGCTCTTCACATCATCAACTATTAAAATATTATCAGGATTAATTTTTATAATATCTTCTATACTACTACTAACCAAAGATTCGTAAGCAAGCAATGAAGGATAATCAATATCATTTCTATTACCTAGATTCATTCCCAATCTCGACCACTTTATCATCTTGTTTTTTAGTTGTTTTCTTATAAATAGTACCTGCCCCGTTCTACTTTTTGCACCAGTACGTTTGTATACTACATATTCAATTTTCTTACCATTCCCAAAATCAAGTTTAAAACCTTCTGTATATAACTTTTCCCTTAGTTTTTTACTGCTTATACCATTCCATCTTTCATCTTCTATTTCACTGTTTATTGTTTTTATAAATTCTAATAATTTTTCCTTATATTCTTCTTTTAATTCTTGCTTTTCAATTTTCTCCCTTAGTCCCTCAATTACCTTTTCACCTTTTTTAACTTTCCAATCAAACTTTACATTAATTAAATCCCTAGTCATTAACTTGTCATATTTTTTACTCTCTACAACCTTTAATCCAACTTCCCTTAATTTTCTTAGTTCTAAACTATAAGGGATCATTCCTATATACTTTTGTTTAATACTGTAGTTGTCATCATTCCTGTATTGATGCTCGTATATTTCTGTTCCTTCTAAAGACATTATGTATACATTGTTATTCAATAGTATTCCCCCCGTATTTTTTTAAAATTTATACTTGACACTATAGTTTTTTTCTGATAAACTTGATTTAGATGAAAATAGTGAGATTATGGATAATTGTGCATACGCAGACCTCCTCGTTAATTATTATATCATGGATATAGGGTTTGTCAATGTATTATTTGTTTTGTAATGAAAATGTAACATAAAATTGTTAAACAATAGATTTTATCTATTGTTTTTTTATTGCCTGATTTCTCGCCCTTCTAAGCACCCTTAAATTTAAGGTATGTCTCTTTGTTCCTATAATATATTTAAAACATTCCTAACCTACCATATCAAGCTCATACAAGCTATATTATAAAGATTAACTTATCTTAATAGGACTGTATTAGTATTTTTACTAATACAGTCCTATTTTAATTAGTATAATAAATCTAACTTGTAAAAAACTATATCTAATCTAGATTCTTCGTCACATATAGACCAAAATCTCATTTTTTTATGAATATCTAACTCTAAATATTTCCTATAAAAATATTCAGTCCAATCTTCAGAATTTCTAATTCCCATATTTTTTACAAATTCTTTAATACTTTCTTTGCCTTCTGTTTCTGTAATTCCATACACATCTTCCATAGTTTTTTTCATTTAAATCTCTCCTTTATTATTTAATATAATACTAACTTATTATATTCCACTTACTTAATGGGCTATGCCTACAATATTTCTTTTTTATATCTTCTGTGGTTAAATCTAAATATGCTTGTTCTGTTATTTTGACTGAACTATGCCCCAATATTCGTGATAGAGTGTATAAATCTCCCCCATTTAAAAGATATTGTTTAGCGAACTGATTTCTTAATTGATGAGGATGTATAGAGATTCCTACGCTATTTCCGACTTTTTTCAAATTCTTTTCAAAGTTACCAACCTTTAAAAAAGTATTTCTATTAGTAGGAAACAATAAATAACTTTCTATATATCTATCTTTATAATTTATCCACTTTCTTAATTCAGATGCCATTTTGAAAGATAAGTATACATATCTTTCCTTATTTCCTTTTACATTTTTAGATATCAGAATCACTTTGTTTTTTATGTCTATATCTTCAGTAGTTAATGATAAACATTCTCCTATTCTCATTCCTGTGTCTAATAAAATTATCGTTATAATATAATCTCTATAACCTGTATACTTTGTTAAGTCAAAACCTCTTAATAAAGTTCTAAACTCTTCTTGTGATATAGTTTCTTTCATCTTTCTTTTAGTTTTTAAATATTTAATTCTGTTACAAGGATTAACTCTAATAATTCTTTCTTCTTGTAGAAAGCTAAAAAACACTTTTATATTTCTTAGATAATTATTTATTGTTGTTTCAGATATTTGTTTTCCATAATCGTTCCTATTTTCTGGATTATTGATATACTTATTATTTTTGATCTTAATAGTATCTGTATATTTACCTCTTTCCTGAAGATATTTGACATAATTTCTTATATGTGATGTTTTCACTTCTTCTATTTCATCAATATTATGTTCATGGTATAAATATCTAAGAAATAACTTAACTGTTTGCTCATATGCTTTAATGGTTTTAGATGATAAATTTTTACTAGTACAATATAACATAAAATTTTCTAACTCAAATTCTAAATTCTTAATAAAAAACACACCTCCAATCTATTAGATTTAATATCCAATAAATAAGAGATGTATTTTATATAGTCGTACCATATATATAGATATATTTTCATGTTTATAGGTATTTTAATATAAGTATAATTCCTCATAAATGTGTAAATCTAGCCAAGTTTAGTTAGTCCTTTCTAACCTTAATTTATCAGCAACCATTGCTATAAATTCACTATTAGTAGGTTTTCCTTTATTATTTTGAACGGTATATCCAAATAAGTTATTTATAGTATCTATTTTTCCTCTGCTCCAAGCTACTTCAATTGCATGTCTTATTGCTCTTTCAACTCTACTTGGAGTTGTATTAAATTTTTTTGCTATTTCGGGATATAATTCTTTTGTTACAGCACTTAATAAATCTATTCTTTCTACTACCATACCTATAGCTTCTCTCAAATATAAATATCCTTTTATATGAGCAGGAACCCCAATTTCATGTATTATATTAGTTATATTAGCTTCTAAGGTCTTAGTTTTATTATAAGTAGTTCTATTTATTATTCCATTTGCTTTATTAGTGTTAATATTCCTCTTATTTGTTTCTCCCATACCACCATTTAACTGTCTAATCCTTTTCATAAAAACTTCAAAATCAAAAGGCTTTACAACATAATAATCTGCACCTAAACTTATTGCTCTTTGAGTTATTTTATCTTCACCTACTGCAGATAATACTATAATTTTAGGATATTTATCTAAATTAATAGAGTTTAGTTTTTCTAAAACTCCTAAGCCATCTAAATGTGGCATTATAATATCTAGTACTAATACATCTGGAATCTTATCTGAGATTAAGTCTAATGCTTCTAATCCATCATTTGCTATGCCAATAACATTGACATCATTCTGTGTAGATAAATATTCATTAAGTATATTGCAAAAATCTTTATTATCATCTGCAATCAATATATCAATCTTAGAACTGTTCATTTAAATTACCCCCATTATTTTCTAATTTCATCCTTGTATATTATTTCGACAAAACTATGATAATTCCTTTTTATTTTTGATATTTTTATCTTATTTTTTTCTTGCATTTTTCAACAAAAAAATAAGGGATTTCCCTTATTTTTTGCATTCCTATGTCGTTTTTTAATATTCCTGATTCTTCTAACATCCATTCAATATATAACCCATAGCCTTTAGTTGGATCATTTACAAATACATGTGTTATAGCTCCAATTATTTTACCATCTTGTATTATAGGACTTCCACTCATCCCTTGAACAATTCCACCAGTCTTTGATAAAAGTTTTTTGTCTGTTATTTTTACCGTCATACTTTTTGGTGCAATATTAGCTTGTGTTTCTTTTTTCACTATTTCTACTTCATATTTATTAACATCTTTATTTCCAATAGTACTTAGTATATATGCTTTTCCTTTTTTTACTTCATGCTGTAATGCTATTGGTATTGAATCTTTGTAATATGAATTATTCATTTCTTTATTTATAGTACCATATATACCTAAAGATGTATTTTTCTCTATATTACCCAATAAATTTTGAGATTCAAAAAACATACCTTTTAATTCACCAGGATGCCCTTTAGTACCTTGCTCAATTGAAGAAATACTTGCTTCAAGTATCTCGCCTCCACTTATATTCATTAATTTACCAGTATCAATATCAGAAATTCCATGACCTAATGCTGCAAACTTTTTAGTTTTTTTATCATAAAAAGTTAAAGTTCCTATGCCCGCTGTTTTATCTCTTACCCAAAGACCAATCCTATATATTCCATCTTCTTTACTTTTTATAGGGATTATATGTTTAATTAACTCTTCTTCATTTCTTTTAATTTTCAGTTTAATTTTACTATCTTGAATATCATTCAATAAATCTATTACATGATAAGAATCTTTAACTTTAACATCGTTTATTTCCAATATTGAGTCTCCTATTTTTAAACCTGATTCTATACCAGGAGTGTAATTCTTACCATCTTCTCCTTTAATATCTGACAACGCTACAATTAATACACCTTCTGTTTTTAATTTTACTCCTATAGATTGACCACCAGGTTGTAATTTAATTCTATCCATAATGTTTACTTGAACTGTTTTTACAGGAAATAAACCTAATAATTTAATATTAAGATTTGTACTTCCAATTTTCTTGCTTTTTAAACTATATTTATTACTAGTGTTAAATTTTGAATCATTTTTACTATTTTCTATTTTTAATATATTATTTTTAGAATCTAATTTATTATTAATAGTAAATGGTAATAATAAATTAATATCTTTTTTTCCACCTTCAAAAATATTTACTTCTGATGGAATTTTATATAAATTCACTATCTGTAATAAATATATGCTACATGTTAATAAAATCATATAGAATAGTAATTTTCTTTTGCTTAAATTATTAGAATCCAAAGATAACACTCTCCAAATTCCACATTTCAAATTTTCTTCTATAATTTATTTTTCATCTTCTATATTAATTTGAGCTTAATACACTATAAATATTCTATATAATAATTTATTTAAATGTTAACATATGATTTATTTTTATAAAAAAAAGAAGTATTTAAAATACTTCTTTTACTTGTATTTTTTTGACATTTTAATCATTTCTTCAGCATGAAGTCGTGTTGTATCTGTCAGATCTACACCTCCAAGTAATCTAGAAAGTTCTTCTATTTTAGAATTATAGTCTAATCTACTAACTATAGTTCTAACATTTCCATTGTTTTCTATTTTCTTTATTAAATAATGAGAATCTGACATAGCTGCTATTTGAGGTAAGTGAGTTATGCAAAGTACTTGATGATTTCTAGATATATTTACTATTTTTTCTCCCACTATTTGTGCAGTTCTCCCACTAATCCCAGAATCAATTTCATCAAAAATCATAGTAGAAATATTATCAACTCCTACAATTATTGATTTAAAAGCTAACATTATCCTTGACATTTCTCCTCCTGAAACTATTTTTGATAATTTTCTAAGAGGCTCTCCTAAATTTGTAGATATTAAAAATTCAATTTTATCAATTCCATTTATATTTGAATTATTTAATATCTCATGACTAACTTTAAATTTTATGTTTTTCATATTAAGATTGTATAATTCATCTATCATTTTCTTTTCAAAAGCTTTTATAACTTTAATTCTTTTTTTTGATAAGATTTTTGACTCTTTTAAAATTTTTATATTTAATTGTTCAATATTTGATTTTAATACAGTTATTTGTTTTTTATTGTTAATAATTATATTAAGTTCTTCTTCTATATTATCCCTATACTCTAAAATTTCATCTATAGTATTTCCATATTTTCTCTTTAATTTATTTATTAATTCCATTCTTTCTTCTAAAATAGATAATTTTTCAATATCATAATCTATATTTTCATAATAATTTCTTATATCTCTTATTAAATCTTGAATTTGATATATTGTCTCATTTATATTTGTTTCATATTCTTTAATATTATTATCAAATTTAGAAATATTATTTAATATATTTGAAACTTTATTTAATTCATCAATAACTGATGAATTATTATAATCATTAGAGTCTAAAATTGAATGGATAGAATTTAATTTTTTTGCTATTTCTTCTAAGTTAGATAATTTTGTATATTCATTTATAAGTTCATTTTCCTCATTTGATTTTAAACTTCCAGAATCTATTTCATCTATCTGAAATTTCAATAAATCAATTTTTCTTTCTCTTTCTTTTTCGTCAGTAACAATCTTTGATAATTTATTTTTTAGTTCGTTTAATTGTAAATAATTTCTACGAATTTCTTTTTTGTGCAAAAGCAAATCATTATCTCCTAATAAATCAATCAGTTCAATATGATTTTCTGAGTTTAAAAGTGATTGATGCTCATGTTGTCCATAAATGTCAACTAGAGAACTTGTTATTTTTCTTAACATATTTAAAGTTATAGTATGTCCATTAACTCTAGAAAAACTTCTACCATTCTTATGAATTTCTCTTGTTATCAAAAGAGTATCATCTAATTCATATTGTATACCATAACTCCTTAATAATTCTTTTACATGACTTGAATTTTCTAAATAGAACAATGCTTCAATTATAGATTTATCTTGTCCAATTTTTATAAAGTCCTTATTTGATCTATCACCTAAAATAAGTCCTACTGCATCAATTATTATTGATTTACCTGCTCCTGTTTCACCAGTTAAAACATTGAATCCTTTTGTAAAGGAAATCTTCAGATCATTAATTATAGCAAAATTTTTAATATTTAGCTCTAAAATCATAATTATTCCTCCGCTATTCCAACATTTTATAGAATGTATCTAATATATCATCAATTTTATCTACATCTGTAATAGCAACAAATACAGTATCATCACCAGCAATTGTCCCTATTATTTCTTTTACATTTAAATTATCAATAGCAGAAGCTGATATTTGTGCTGCCCCAGGTATTGTTTTTAATACTAATATATGACCTGCTACTTTTATTGAAACTATAGAATTTTTAAAAATATTAACTAATCTTTCTGTTATTCCATCCTGATTTTGTCCAATAGCAGCATATTTATATTTACCAGCTTTAGACATAACTTTTACAAGTCTTAATTCTTTTATATCTCTTGACACTGTTGCTTGTGTCACTTCAATACCAGATTCTCTTAAAAATTTAGCCAATTCTTCTTGTGTTTCTATTTCATTATGATTTATTAAATCGATTATTTTACTTTGTCTAACATATTTTTTCATGTGTTGCCCCCTCAATAATTACTAATATGAGAATTATTTATGATTTCTTTTATTTTTTTATCTATATCAAATGTAGGATTAGAAGTACTAATTAATGCTAAAAATTCTATATTACCTCTTGATCCTTTTATTGGAGAATAATCAATATCTACTAAATTAAGTTTCGTAGTTTTTAAAAAGTCCTTTATAGTATTTACTGCTTTTAAATGATACTTTTTATCTTTGACAATAGCTTTCTTACCTAAAAACTGCCTTCCAATTTCAAATTGAGGTTTAATTAAGGCAACTATCTTTCCATCATTATTTAATAATTTTTCAGCTACATTTAAAATCTTAGTTATTGAAATAAATGATACATCAATAGATATAAAATCAATGTCATCTTCTATCTTATTTAAATCTAAGTACCTTATATTTATATTCTCCATATTAATTACTTTAGAATTATTAATTAACTTTTCATCAAGTTGAGAATGTCCTACATCTATAGAATATACCTTTTTTATTCCATTTTGAAGCATACAATCAGTAAAACCGCCTGTAGATGCCCCCATATCTATTGCAATTTTATTCTTTAAATCAATATTAAAAGTGTTTATTGCCTTTTCTAATTTATAACCTGCTCGACTAACATATTTTAGTGGTTCATCTATTAGTTCTAAATTAGCATTAATAGGAACTTTCATTGATGCCTTTTTTATAAAAGTTCCATTATATTTAACAATCTTTTTTGATATGGCTTTCTGAGCTAATTCTCTACTTTTAACTAACCCTTTCTCTTTTAACAAAATATCTATACGCTTAAGTTCCATGATTAACACCTATTATTTAATATAGTTTAAAATAGTTTCAAATATACTATTAGAATCTAGTTTGTATTTTTCAAACAGTTTATCAGTATCACCGTGTTCAATAAATCTATCAGGTAAACCAATGTTTAATACTTTACCTCTATAATTACTTTTAATTAAAGTTTGATTTACAGTTGTTCCAAGACCACCATTTATAACATTATCTTCTACAGTTATAATTAATTTATATTTGTTGGAAAGTCTTTCAATTAAGTTTTCATCAATTGGTTTCAAAAATCTTATATTTATAAGTGTAGGATTAATATTATTGTTATTCAATTTAATACATGCTTCATAACTTATCTCTACCATTTTCCCAATTGATATAATTGCAATATCTTTCCCTTCTATAAGCGTCTCACCTTTACCTAAAATTAATTCATTATTTGTAGTTAATTCATTTTTTACTACGCTTATTCCTCTAGGATATCTTAAAGCAATAGGACCTTTGTCATATTCGCTACTAAATTCTATCATTTTTTCTAGTTCAAGTTTATCCTTTGGAGCCATTATTATAAGATTGGGTATGTGACTTAAATAAGAAAAATCAAAAACACCATGATGTGTCTCGCCATCATTTCCAACAAGTCCACCTCTATCAATGGCAAATACCACAGGTAAGTTTTGTAAAGCTACATCATGTACTATTTGATCATAACCTCTTTGTAAAAATGTAGAATATACAGCAAAAAAAGGTTTCAACCCTTGAGATGCAAGTCCTGCAGCAAGTGTTACAGCATGTTGTTCTGCTATACCTACATCAATAAACTTTTGAGGTAACTTTTCTTTAAATTTCTCTAATCCAGTTCCTGAAGGCATAGCTGCAGTTATAGCAACAATACTTTTATTTTTTAGAGCAAGTTCATATAATTTATCTCCAAATACTTGAGAATACTTAATTCCTTTAGATTTCTTCAAAGCTTTACCAGTATCTAAATTAAATGCTGAAGTTCCATGAAATTTATCAGGGTTTTGTTCAGCATATTTATATCCTTTTCCCTTCTTTGTACGTACATGAACAATAACCGGCCCATTTACTCTCTTTGCTCGATTCAAAGTTTTAATAAGAGATTGTATGTTATGACCATCAATAGGACCAAGATAAGTGAAACCTAGTTCTTCAAAAAGCACTCCTGGGACAACAAAATATTTAAAACTATCCTTAGCTTTTTCTGCTGTTCTTACCATAGTTTTACCTATAGCAGGGATACTATTCAATATATTTTCAAAATCATCTTTCATCCTTCCATAAGTTGGTGCTGTTCTGATTCTATCAAGATATTTAGATAAGCCTCCAACATTTTCAGATATGGACATTTCATTGTCATTTAATATTACTATCATTTTACTTTTAATATCACCAGCATGGTTTAAAGCTTCAAATGCCATTCCAGCTGTCATAGAACCATCACCTATAATTGAAACAATATCATGTTTTTCTCCCTTTATATCTCTTGCCATTGCCATACCAAGAGCTGCAGATATTGAAGTAGAACTATGTCCAGTTTCAAAAGTATCATGAGAAGACTCGCACCTTTTTGGAAATCCACTTAATCCATCAAGTTGCCTTATACTTGATAGTTGTTTTTTCCTTCCAGTTAAAATCTTATGTATATAAGATTGATGTCCTACATCCCAAATAATCTTATCTTTAGGACTATTGAATACTTTGTGAATTGCAATGGTAAGCTCAACAACTCCTAAATTAGAAGCTAGATGCCCACCAGTTTTGGAAATATTATCTAGTAAATACTTTCTAATTTCACTACTTAATATATTTAATTCAGAATTATTTAGTTTTTTTAAGTCTGATATATAATCTACCTTTTCTAAAACATTCATATAAAGGTCACTCACCTTCTCTTTTATTTGTCTAGTATTTTTAAATTTAATTTATTATCAAAAAACATTACTATTTTCCCAGTATAATACATTATATTTTTAGAATAATTTATAGCTATTTCTTTACCAATAGCCTTGCCTCCTACAGTTAAAGAAGCAATAAATCCACTCATTACAACGCTTAGTGTTGTCAATTCTTTTATATTATAAAAATTAGTTATCTTGAATACTATTATAGATCCTGCAGCACCACTTATTATCCCACATATATCTCCAATTACATCATTACAAAAGTTAGAAACCACCCCTGCATTCTTAATTAATTTTATAGAATATCTTGCAGCTTTATTATTTTGAGCAGCCATAGAATGGAATGGCTTTTCTCTAGCAGCAGCAACAGCTATTCCAATAGTATCAAAGAAAACACCTAATAAAATAATAAATATCAATGTTATAAAAGCAAATAATATATTAAAATTTCTCATTACATTTTCTGCTAATAAACTTACTGCTATGGCAAGAAAAAATGTCCATATAGTAATAATTATAATCCATTTATAATTTGTTTTAGCTTTCATTTTTTTTGATTTCGACAAAACATACCTCCATAATTTTATACTGTCAGCTTTATTTAAATATATATTTAAATAAAGCTGACAGCACAAAAGCTATCAGCTTTAGAATGGTAGTATTTTGAGTAAATTTTGCGGCTTGAGGTCTGGCAGGATTTCCCGATTGAGAGCTGTATGTCGCCATAACAGAGGTTTCCCTTTAATCTCATCCTATCTAATAAGATAGAGCCAGATTGCCATTTAGTCCGCACTGCAATCCTCAACATACTTACAAAGAACAGTCTAGGAGTTTTCCTCAACAGTCATGCCAATCCCTAGCCTCTTTTGCAAAATAGGTTTCAATAGCAATGCTATTCCTTCTTAGGGCCCCTCAAATTCATAACTACAACTATTATCTCCCTATTTCACTCAAGGCAGGCTACACTGCACATAGCTTTCACCACATTGCAGGTTATCCTAATATTAGGTCTCCACGGAGGCAGGGTCAACGCCCACATGCCATTGTGGATCGCCCCATCCTCCTTAACTCCCAGAAATGACCCCTGACTGGGCGTCACAAGCCATAACCAGGAACTTCATCGATATGCCCTTTGACGGATTTTTAGCCCCGCCTTCAAAATTGGCTGCTCTGACTAGAATACTGCACCATTCATAGCAAATTTATTATATCACATGATTTTTTAATATACAAATATTAAAAAATCATGTTTAATTCACTCTTTTAGTTAGATATTCTGCTAAATCTATGAAAAAAAACGACTCATCTGATTCAAATTTTCTCATTATATTAACAGCTTTTTCTTTATACATATTTAAATCAGATTTGGCTCTTTCCATTCCATAAATAGAGACATAAGTACTTTTTTTCTTATCTATATCACTTCCAATATCCTTTCCTAAAATGTTTTTATCTCCTACTATATCCAATATATCATCTTTTATTTGAAATGATATTCCAATATATTCGCTGTATTTTTTTAAAGTATTTATTTCTTGAGTATTTGCCCCACCTATAATAGAACCTGCTATTATAGAAGCTTCTATTAATTTTGAAGTTTTATATTTATGGATAAAATTCAATGTTTTATCATCAATTTGTTTTTTTTCTGATATTATATCAACTACTTGTCCGCCTATCATACCTTTATATCCAGATGATTTAGCTATTATATTCATTGCATCAACATATTTTTTTGAATAGTCATTTGCTATTACTTCATCTATCATTAATTCATATGCATAATTTAAAAGGGAATCTCCTGCTAATATAGCAATTGATTCATCATATACTTTGTGATTAGTGAGTTGTCCTCGTCGATAATCATCATCATCCATAGCTGGTAAATCATCATGTATTAATGAATAGGTATGTATCATCTCCATAGCAATTGAAAGTTTTATTGCTGATTTTATATTTCCACCAAATAACTCACAACTTTTAATTAAAAGTATAGGTCTCAACCTTTTACCACCTGATAATAAGCTATATCTCATTGATTCAACAATTTCTTGTTGAGGTAAATCTAGTTCATTCAATACTTTTTTTAATTCATTTTCAACAATATTTTTATACTTTTCTAATTCATTGTAAAAATCCAAATTTCTCCCACCTATTCTACGTTTTCAAAATCAGTTTCTTTTATATTTTTATCGCTGTCTTCTAATATTAATCTTATCTTTCCTTCTGTTTCTTCAATTTTTTTATAACAATGTTTATATAAATCAATACCTTTTTTAAATTCATCTAAAGCACTATCAATTGTTATATCTCCATTTTCTAACTTTTCAATTATATTATCCAATTCATTTATAGCTTCTTCAAATTTTAATTCATTATAATTAACCACTTAAAATTCCTCCTTCAATAGAGACTTTATTACTTTAGCTTTTATTTGACCATCTTTAAAATTAATTTTTATCATATCTCCACAATTAATATCTTTAACAGATTTCAATACATGTTTTTGATTATCTTCAACATAAGAAAAGCCTCTATCTAATACATTTAATGGATTAAGTGAATTTAATTTTTGTCTCATATTATCTAATTTCACTTTTTTATCCTTCAAAATACTATCTTTAGCAGCTACTAATCTTCTTAGTTCAAAGTCTAATGTTTGTTTATATTGATCAATATAATAAATTGGTTCAGTAAAAATTCTAGTTTTTTTATAATAACTTAATTCATTCTTTTTACTTTCTATAAATCTATTTATAGAAGTATTTAAATCTTTATTTAATTTTTCAAGTCTTTGTTCTATAAAATTTATATCTTCCACTGCTAATTCACCTGCAGAAGAAGGAGTAGGTGCTCTTAAATCTGAAACAAAATCAGAAATAGTAAAATCAGTTTCATGACCTACTGCAGATATAATTGGAATTTTAGAATTATATATAGCCCTCGCAACATCTTCTTCATTAAATGACCATAATTCTTCTATGGATCCTCCACCTCTACCTATTATTATAGTATCTATATCATTTCTAGAATTAAAATATTTAATACCTCTACATATTTCATCTCTAGAATAGATACCTTGAACATGAACAGAATATATTAAGATATTTATATTAGGATTTCTCCTTTTAATAACAGTTATTATATCCTTTACTGCTGCACCAGTAGAAGAAGTTATAACCCCTATGGTTTTAGGCATTGTATTTATTTCTTTTTTATAAATAGAATCAAATAACCCTTCATACTCTAGCTTCTTCTTTAATTTTTCATACTTTATATACAAATCTCCTATTCCATCACGCTTAATTTTTTTTACATATAATTGATAACAACCGTCTCTCTCATATATAGAAATATATCCTTCAGCTATTACTTTCATCCCATCTTCTAATTCAAACGGAAGTGATTTATTATCTCCGTTAAACATTACGCATTTAAGCCTACTCCTATTATCTTTTAATGTAAAATACATATGCCCACTATAATGATGTTTAAAATTTGAAACTTCCCCTTCAATCTTTATCTTATTTAATATAGGATCACTAGATATTATTTGTTTCATGTAAGAAGTAAGTTCTGAAACTTTTAATGGTTTTAATTCCATCTGTTCACCTCCATAGCTTTTTTAGTGAGCAGTGCTATACCAACTCCATTATCAGTTGATAGATTTGTATTTGAAAAATAAATACTTGCATTAGAATTATTGTAAAGCTTTAAGTTCTCCCTTAAATAATTATTTGATGCTACTCCTCCTACAATAATTATTTTATTAATATCTTTATACTGTTTTAATATATTAATTAATACCCCTTCTAAGGATTTTTCAATACATCTTAATACAGACTTTGCAATATCTTCATTTTTATATCTTCTTTCTGATATAGATCTTAAAAAAAATGTCTCTGGACCAGAAAAGTTTATCCAATTGTTTGAAAAACTAATTGGGATTTTAGGAATTAAATTTCCTTTTGCTGAAATTAAATCTAATGTTTCTCCACTGGGGAAATCTAATCCCATATCTACACCTACTCTATCAATTAATTTACCAGCACTTATATCTTTAGTCCCTCCAATTATACTAGTAATATATCTTTCTCTCTTCCTTTCTGTCAATAATATTTCAGTAGTTCCACCTGAAATATGCACTACAATAAATTTTTCATCTTCAATATATTTATTATATAACCCTGCCTCTATATGTCCTTCTTGATGACTAAAACAAAATGATTTCAATCCCAAAATACTTGAAATAAAACTACCATAACTCTTAGAAACATTAAATACTGGCATGTAAGATCCTTCTATATTTCTAGGCTTATCAGTATATCCCACTGATAAAATATCTTTTATGCTAATTTGATCTTTAACAACATCCATTAATACAGGAATATTATTGATATGTTGAAATACAGCTTCTTGTTGTCTTAGCCCTCTGGTATGTTTTTTTACTTTTAATACTTTTTTTAAATTCAAAATAATATTAAAATCTCTATCTACCACTCCTATAGAAGTAGTATATGCACTTGTATCAATTCCAAGATAATATTTATTCATTTTCTTTTCTCACAAAACTTCCAAGAACTCCATTTATAAATTTACTTGATTCATCAGAACTATATTTTTTACTTATTTCTATAGATTCATTTATGGAAACTTCTGTAGGTATATCTTCTCTAAATATTATTTCAAAAATTGATATCCTAAGTATAGATAAATCAATTTTTGATAATCGTTCCTTTTTCCAACCTTTAATATATTTTTCTATTTTTTCATCAATTAAACTCAAATTATCTTGTATATTTTCTATGGTATTTTCAATATATACTTTTTCATCTTCTGTGAAATTATTATTTTCAAAAAATATACTTACTATTTCGTCATCAAATGTTTTATTTAGTTCTAATTGGTATAACAATTTCATTGTAGCTTCTCTAGCATTTCTTCTTCCCATTGTTTTCACTCCTAAATTACTTTATAAATTTAATTTTATTTTTTTATAATAATATGTATTAAAATAATAACCAATATTAATAGAAATTAACCCTCTACTTTAGTGAGGGTTAATTTCTATTAATATATTTTATTTTAAGACTCTTCCTCTTCTAATGATTCTGATTGCTTAAGCTCAACACCTTGGACATGAATGTTTACTTCTAAAACCTTTAAACCTGTCATATTTACAATGGCATCTTTTACAGCCTCTTGAATTTCCCATGCTACATCTGGAATCTTAGAACCATATTTAACAACTATATATAAATCAATAGATGCATCTTTATCAGTTACTTCAACTTTAACACCTTTAGATAAGTTCTTTCTACCTAATATATCTGATATTCCTCCAGTGAATCCTCCGCTCATAGCATGAACACCTTCAATATCTATAGCTGCAAGTCCAGCAATTGTAGCTACTACTTCATCAGAAATTTTAACTTGACCATTTTCATACTCTTTTCCTTCATCTATATTAGTCATCTTTATACCTCCAAATTAACTTAATTATATCACAATTATATCAAATTAAATAGTTGTTTACAAACACTAACTATTTTTATTTATTATTTTAATATTATCAGCTTTAAATTCTGTTTCTGATGTTACGATCTCAAGTATTTGAGCAACTTCTTTTTTAGAAAATTCATTTTTTGATATTACTATCCTAACATCACTTTCACCTATAAATACTATAGACTCATCAAACCCCTTAGATCCTAATAAACCTTCTATTAACAATTCCTTTTCAGAGTTTTTCCCAATTTCTATTATTTCTTTTTGAGCATCTTCTACAACTTCTTTACTACTTTTATCATTTTTTACTATATCATTCAATCTATCAATTAATTCCGATCTCATTTTATCTCTAGATAATCTATATTCTGCAAAATAGTTGCTTTTTTCTATATTTTGTTCACTTGTTAAAGTTTCTCCTATTTCAGCATTTGTTTCTTTTGAAAGAGTATTAATTTCATTATCTTTGCTGTCTACTACTTCAATTGTTTCTGTGTTATCATCTACAATTTCTACTAACTCACTTTCTTCTGTAGATACCTCTGTTAGCTCTTCTTCATACTTTTGATAATCATTAGATGATTCAGTTATTGAGTCTTTTGATAATTCATGATTTATAAAGCCTAGCATAACAAGTATTAATATCAATGAAGCTAAATAAATTGTCTTTTTTCTTATTATCATTATTAATCCTCCTTTATTTTTTAACATAAACTTCTACCTTGTTACCACTAATACCTAATACAGTTTTTACTGCATTGTATATAGTTTCTTTTATTCTAATATCATTTGCACCTTCAGCTGCTATAATAACTCCTTTAATTTCAGGTTTAACTTCTTTTATAGTTATCATTTCTCCTCCATCCCCATTCATAACAATTTGTTCAGTACTTTCTTCTCTCATAACATCTCTAGTGCCACCCTCGGAGTCATTTTCTTTAGTTACTTCTTTATTTTTTGTACTATTAGTTGCAGGAATATTTTCCACAGTTTCCAACAATGTAACCATTACTTCTACATCTCCAACCCCCTTCATCTCACTTAATATTTTCTTTAATTTTATTTCTATTTCATTTGAATAATCTTCCTCATATATTTCTTTATTTTTTTCTCCTGGCTTTATATTATTTATATCTTTTATTGATTCTTCGCTTTCAAAAAATATACTTATTCCTATAAGTAGCATTATACCAATTGAAATAACAATAGCTAGATTAGTGTATCTTTTATTACTAGAAATTTTTTTAAATAGCATATTTATATGTTTTTCTAATTTCATACTCTCCTCCTAATCAGTAGTTATATAAATTTTTTTATGGTCTATATTAAACTCCTTATTTAAATGTTCCTTCAAATCCTTATCATTTATTATTTGTTGATCTTTATTTTCCTTGTTTCCAATTTCTACTTTCTTAATAACTATATTGTTTTGTTTTTTATCCTTTTTTTCAATTTTTTTATTTAAATTTATAGTTACTTTTCTAATTTCTCCTTTAAACTCACCCTTTTCTAATAACTCAATATTAATATAATCTACAGTATAGCTAAATTTAGATTCCAAAGAACTTTTAATAGCAGAAGACATATTGTTTATATATAACTCTTCAATTTGATCTTCATTAGAACTATTTATTTTTTCTTTAGAATAATTAATATCATTAACATCTATACTAGAAAAAACACCTTTATCTATATTTATGTTATTAGTTAGTAAATTTATGAAAGGATTTATTAAAGCGATAATTATTAAAAACCCTCCTACCATCTTTATATATGATTTAAAACTGTTGTTAGGAATTATCGCTTCTAATATTGTAATCAAAATAGAAATTATTACAATATTAATAATCCATCCTCTTAAAAATTCAATCATGTATTCACCTACCTCATCATAAGAGTAATATTTCCAGCTCCAATTATTATAGCTATTGAAATTACAAACATAACTGTCACTATTAATAATAACCCTAAAATAATAATAATTGATTTGCTTGTTTCAATTAAACTATCTACAATTTTTTCATCTGATATAGGTTCAATTATAGCTGCAGTTAATCTATATATAAAAATTAAAGACAATAATTTAAATGCTGGAATTGCTATTATTAAAAATAAAACTATCACAGCTATAATCCCAATTGAATTTTTTAATAATAATGAACATCCTACTACAGTATCCATAGCATCAGATAAAAATCCTCCTACTACAGGAACTAAATTATCAATAGCAAATTTAGCTGTTCTAATAGTAAGACCATCTAATTGAGATGCACTAACTCCTTGAATAGTCATTATCCCCATAAATATAGTTAAAGAACCTCCTATTATAATTACTGATATTTCTCTTAGTAAACTTGCTATTCTATTAATCTGAATTTTATCCGTTATCTTATTAACTAAACTAAGTATAGTTGAGAAAAAGAGTAAAGGTATTATTACTTGTTTAATTAATGTGCTAAGGATTCCAAGGGATCCTAATATTAAAGGATGCAATAATGCTGAAGATGTTAATCCTCCTACAGCCATTAAAAGAGTTATTAATATGGGTAATAATATTTGCATAAACATAACCATATTGTTTATAGTATCTTTTCCAATATTTAATGCTACTACAAAACTCTTTATTATTATAGATATTAATATAATGTATACTATGAAATTTGCTATTTTTGATATAGATTCATTATCAAAAGAATTTTGAAGATTTATAAGTATAGCTGAAATTATAGATAATAATAAAATTTGTAATAACAAATCTATATTTTTTATAAATTCATCTGATATAAGTTTTAAAAAGCCATTTAAAATTTTATCCTCTTCAAATATTTTTTCACCTTTAACTATTTTTTTAATTAAATTCTTAAAATCCATATCACCAAAATAACCTTCAGTAGTATTATTAACTTCTTTAATCATATTTGTAATTTCTTCTATATTTAAAGATTCTAATTGTTCTTCTACTATTTGATAAGGGATTTCTGTATTTCTTTTCTCTTCTTCTGCATTAACATTCGAACTTATAAACAGTAATATAATTATTATAATAATTATTATTTTTTTCATAATTCACACCTTTAAGGCATTATTTTTAAGATTAATTCCAATAATGAAAGTAAGATTGGAATAGAAACTACTAAAATCATTATCTTACCAGCAAGTTCAATTTTAGTAGCTATTGAACCTTCACCTGCATCCTTAGCTATCTGAGATCCAAATTCACAAATATAAGCAATACCTATGATTTTTAATATAGTTGTAAAATATATAAAATCTAAGTCTGCTCTAATAGATAGATCTTTTAAAACATCTATTACAAATACAATCTTATCTATAATAAATATAAATATTAATACACCAGTAGCTAAGCTTAACATTATTGCAATTTCGGGTCTATCTGCTCTTATCGTAACAATAAGGAGAGTTGCTACCAATGATATAGCTACAATTTGTAATATATTCATAATTTTCCTCTTAATATAATCCAAATATAGATTTTACACTATCAAAAAGATTGGTAACTAAATCTATCACTATACCAAGTACCATTACAATACCCACTAAAGTTACCATAGTTGCCATTTCTTCTCTTTCGGCTCTTATTAAAACTTGATTAGTAATAGAAACTAATAAACCTATTCCAGCTATTTTAAAAATTATATCTACACTCATCTTAAACTCCCCTTTAAATTAATATAAGTATTATTAGAAGTGCAAAAATTATACCTAGCTTTTTATAAAGCTTTTCATTCTTATTTGCTTCTTCAATTGCTTGTTTCCTTTGAATTTTTAGTTGTTCTATTGTAGTGTCAAAGTATTTTTTCTGCTCTTCTCTATCAGTTACACCAATAACTTTAGCTAATGACAACAATATTTCCTTGTCTTGTTTTGTAAAATTATATTTTAGTCTTTCTACTTCTAACGTATTTTTAAATGCACTATACAAATTTGAATCCCTGTTATTATTTAAAGTTTCAATAGTTTTTAAGAAAATGATTGAAACTTTACTTTTAGATCTCTCGTAGACATTTTTAAAAGCTAAATTTACTGGGTTAGATAAATGAATTATCTCAGTATCTAAAATTAAAATACAATTAATTAATGAAGTAATATTTTCTACTCGATTAGAATATTTTCTGCTTAACATAATTCCAATAATTGTACTAGGAATAAATATCATTATAGATGCTAATATTTTTATCCAAAACATTTAATTTCTCCTTTATTTAATAAAGACTTATTTGTTATTCCATCTAAAATATCATTTATAGTACCTACACCTTTTGAATTATCAAGTATTATTATTCTTTTAAATATTTTTTGATTAATAATATCCGATATATAAGGTTTAGTTTTTATGTCATTAATACTTTCTCCATGGATAGTAGTTATAATTTTTACTCCTGCTTTAATTGAATTATGTATAGCGTCAATATCTAGTTTGTCTCCTAGTTCATCTGTTGCAATTACATGAGGTGATAATGCTCTTAACATCATAAGAGTTCCTTCAAATTTATTTGCTCTATCTAATATGTCTGTTCTTACACCTAAGTCGTTTTGTGGTTTTCCTTGATACATTCCTCCAATTTCTGATCTTTCATCAATAACTGCTACTTTAAGACCGTTATTACTAACTGTTCTTATAATATCTCTTAATAAAGTTGTCTTTCCACATTGAGGAGGAGAAATTATCAAGGTATTATAAATACTAGACTTGTCCCATAAAAAACCCATAATTTCTTTTGATATACCAATTTTTTGTCTAGCTATTCTGATATTTATAGAAGATATCTCTTTTATAGTAGTAATACTTCTTTCTTTATATACAACTTTTCCTGCAATTCCAATTCTATGACCACCTTTAATTGTTATAAAGCCATTTCTTAATTCATCCTGTACTGCATATATTGAATATTCACATAGCCTTTCAAAAGTGTTTTTTATAATTTTTTCTCCTATTATAAAACTATTATTCATCTCTTTTCCTACTTGTCCATTGCAATTTACATAATAATCATTTCCCAGTGATTCAATCATTAAAGGACAGTCTACCCTTAATCTTATTTCTTCAATAGTTTCTTTATATCTAGTGGGTATATTTCTTAATACATTTTCTAATTTGATATCAAGTCTAGATATTACAGATTCAAAACGCTTAAAATCATAGTTTTTTTCTTTATTTCTTAGTTGATTCATAACATGTCCCTCCTTATATATATATTTGTATTAAGGAATCACTCTAAATATTACTAAATAAATAATTTTTCATAAAAAAATGACTATGATAAATCATAGTCATTTTTTTATGAAAAATTATTTATTTATGTATTACTTTTCTTCATCATCCTCATATTCATCAAAATCTTCATCAAATTCATCAAACTCATCATATACATCATATATATCTTCTTCAACATCAGATAAATCTTCATCAATATAATCGATATATTCAGCCATTTCATCTTGCTCAAGTGCTAAACCTTCTAATGCATCCACAATATCATCTAATACATCAACAATATTTAATAAAAGTTTACCTTCTTTACTCTTTTCATTAATGTCTAATCCATCTGCTAAACCTCTTAAATATGATACTTTTTCAAATAAATATTCCATTATACAAACCTCCTATATTTTTTATTATATTATAACCTAAACTCTTGATAAATACTCACCAGTTCTTGTATCAATTTTTATTTTATCATCAATATTAATAAATAATGGTACAATAACAGTAGCTCCTGTTTCAACTTCTGCTGGCTTTGTAGCTCCTGAAGATGTGTCACCTTTAATACCTGGTTCAGTATGCGTTACTACTAATTCTACAAAATTTGGAGCATCTACTTGAAATGGCCTTCCTTCATAAAACTTCATAGTAGCTACATCATTTTCTTTTAAAAATTTTATTGCATCTTCTACTTGATCATAATTTAATGCAATTTGTTCGTATGTTTCTGTATCCATGAAATGATATAACTCACCATCGCTATATAAATATTGCATTTCTTTAGTTTCAATATGTGCCTTTGGAAATTTCTCAGATGGACTATAAGTATTTTCTTTTATTGCACCAGTTTTTAAATTCTTTATTTTAGTCCTTACAAAAGCAGCTCCTTTACCTGGTTTTACATGCTGAAAATCAATAATTTGATATATACTTCCATCAATTTCAATAGTCATTCCTTTTCTAAAATCTCCTGCCATAATCATAATAAAATTCCTCCTAAATATTAATTTATATTTTTAAAACTTCATTTATAGCATCAATTGCTATTAGATAAGTTTTATATCCAAAGCCACTTATACTGCCTTTTGTAACAGATGATATAACTGAACTATTTCTAAAACTTTCCCTGGCATAAATATTAGAAATATGAACTTCTATAACAGGTATATTAATAGATTCAATTGTGTCTCTAATAGCTATGCTATAATGACTAAACGCACCAGCATTTAGTATTATATAATCAAATTTATCATCTGATATTTGCAATTTATCAATAATACTTCCTTCACTGTTTGAACTAAAAGTCTCTAATTTATAATTTAATTTTTTACATTTTTCAATACAAAGGTTTTCAATTTCATTTAAAGTTTTATCACCATATATATCGTTATCTCTTTTTCCCAATAAATTTAAATTAGGACCATTTATCATAAGTATATTTTTCATAAATCCTCTCCTATCATACACTATTATATATTACCACAAATTTCACATATTTAATAGATAAGTTATTTTTTCTTTCTATAATTTTTTTTATATCTATTCTTAAAATAAAGTCTGCTTATTTCATTTACAATAGTATAGTGATTTTTATTATCAACTTTAATTACAAAATCAGCATCCCTATAATATAACTTTCTTCTTTTATTTAATAATATAGAAACTTCTTTAGTCCAATTTTTCTTCTCTAATAATGGTCTCTTTTTATAAGAATTTTTAAGGTTATAAATAATATTATCTGTAGAGCTTTGAAGTAAAAAAATGAATCCATTTTTTTTTAAAAGCTGAATATTTTGAGGATTTAAAATCGTACCTCCACCTGTAGAAATTATTTTATTTTCCTTTTTGCTGATTTCCTTTATTATCTGATTTTCTAATTCTCTAAAATATACTTCCCCATATTTTTTAAATATATCTTCAACCTTCATATTTTCTTTTTTTTCTATTAAAAAATCCGTATCAATAAATTCCTTCTTTAATTTTCTAGAAAGTCTTCTTCCATTTGTGGTTTTACCTGTTCCCATAAATCCTATTAATACAATATTTGTCTTCATTTTATCACCAACTATTTAAATACTTATTTATGTCTTGGATTTCTTATTACTATTTCTGTAGCTTTTGTAAGTTCCCTAAGAATATCTGCAGGAAATTGTCCTTCTAATTGTGATTTTAGTTTAGAAGAAACTTCACCTATGGATCTTGATATATATTTAGGTGGCAAGTTATTAAGTGCTATTGCTAGTATATCATTTTTGCACTCTTCACATTTACAAGCAGTTGGATATTTATTTAATACTTCTTTTAAGTGATATTTTGCTTCAGTTTCCATAAAATTATATAATGTCATTTGTTTGTCCCCATTTCATACTCCAGATCATCTTGATATCCTTTCTTTACATCTTCATACATATGAATTCTACCTGTTGCAGGTGTAATTGTTATTTCTATATAGTTATTATTACTATTATTTATAAGTCTTATTGTTCCAGCTCTTGGAGATGGAACTCCTATTTTAGTAAAATAATTTTTTTTGTCAACTAAATTAGTTGCTATTGTAAATTTTTCATTTAAATATACTCTTTTATTAGGTTCTCCTTTTAATGAAACATAATAACTATCTTTTTTGCCTGCAGAAGTTATAAAATGTATTTTATTATCAAAATTATATTTACTTGTTTTACTTTTTGTTTTAATATAATTTAAATCCATAACAAGTTCTCTACCAAATCGTTTCATTTCAGAATCACTAAAATCAAACTTTGGTATTGCTATAAGAAATATTATACCCATAATAGCTAATATTAAAATTAATTCTATTATTGTAATACCTTTATTATCCATAATTTATACTCCTCTTAATTAGAGCTAATCTATATTTGGCAAATCTACAAAATTTATATTTTTTATTGCTTTTTTTTGTAGGCTTGTACTTTTATTAAATATTATAGTATTTTTTATGTTTTTGAATACAGTATCACTTTTTATAGTATAAACTAAAATATATCTATTTTCTATACCGCTATCTAATATATTTAATCTTAGTTTATTGTCTTGATTATTATATTTTATTCCATCATTAATGGTTAAAAATTGTTCTTTATTAATATCATATTTATATAGTTTATAAGAATCAATTTTAATATTATCTTTATTAAAATATATATCAATATCAGTATTTCTAGTATTAATATTGTTAGAAGTAAACTCCACCCCAAGATTATATTTGTTTTCTATAGCTAAATCTATATTATCATATTTATAAGAAATATTGTTGTTATAAAATAATCCCATATCTTCGATTTTAATATTATTTCTAAAATTTTCTATTCTTACTTGTGTTGGAGGAATAGTGAATTTTGAAATAACACTAGGATCTTTAAGACTCTCAAATGAAATTTCACTATTATTATTTGGTAAGTTATATGTTCCTCTTTTACTAGATTTGAATTTAATATTAAAACTAATAGGTCTAGCTTTATAGTAATCACCTAATAATTTATATACTAGTCGTTGATTTAATGAGCCTGTAATCTTTCCATTTTCATAACTAAGTCCTAGTTCCCTAAAATTTTCATCTTCAATAACTTTAATGTCTGGAGGTATTTTATAATTAATATCTATTATCCTTTCAATCGAACCTATTTTATTATCTCCAATAGGATAATTAGACTTTTTAAGTTCTATAAGATCATAATTACTATCTACAGCTAAAACATATACATAAAATTCACCATTCAGATAATCTTCACTGTTTTCAATAGGCGGATCATTTAATTCAAAAAGAGGTATTTGATTGTTATGGAAATAAGTTTCATCATCTAATTTATTTTTATTTTTATAATAAGACTGAAGAGGAACACCATTTCCATTTTTATTAGAATAGTTTTGAATATCTAATTTATTAAGTTTATTTTTAACTTCATTATATGATTTTGATGAATACAATAAAAAAATATCTTCTACATTATTATAATTATAATGGTTATTGTTTAAAGTATAACTAGCTCCAAATTTATTTAACTTTAAATTTTCATTATGTTTTATAATTTCTACATTATTAATTAGTCTACTATTATCATCAATTGAATCTTTTTGAATATTATTAGGGGTTATAGTATAGTTTATTTCTATTTCTTCATCAGTTAAATAGTAATCTCCTGTCAAATTTATTAGAGTGCTTTTTATATCTAACTCTACTATTTCTTCTCTATTAGAATTTGTAATTTTATCGGCTAATATTATTAATGGAGATATTGATATAGATATTATTATAAAAATTATTATTAATTTCTTGTTCTTCATTTTCAAACCTCCATATTTCTAAAATATATACTAGTTTTAATAGGTTTTATATCATATTCTTCCTTTGTATAAATTGTAAAAGATATTCCTTTTTGATTGTCTAATTCATCTAAAATTGGTTCTATGGTTATTTTATTTATATAAAAAGATATTTCCATATTAGCAGATGTTTCAGTAATGTTATTCATGTTTTTGCGAATATGACCATAAACTAACTTATTGTTTCTTAATGCAAATATTTTTCTATTGTATTCATATCCATCTCTTGCTTCAAGTAAAGTTGAAAAAATAACATATTTTATTTCAATTTCTTTATTTTTATAATTTCTTAATTCTTCTACATTAAATTTTTTTCTATTTATATCTTTTATTTCTAATATTCCTTTTGTTTCAATGACTTCTCTAGATATAAATTCTACTGCTGTTCTCATATTCTGCTGAACTTCTATCTTTTTTTGATTTCTTTCAAAGTTTTTTATATTTGTGATAAATATCGAAAAGACCATAGTTGAGACTATTCCAATTATCCCTAGTACTAAAAGTAATTCTATAAGAGTAAACCCCTTTTTATTTATCATAGTTTATCTTCCATTCACTTAATTCTATTATAGAATTTATATCATAATTTATTTCTTCATAAGGAACTAATTTTTCATATGCTATTATTTTCTTTTTTTCAATATTGTCATATTCTTTAAATAAATTTTTAGTAAGTTTTTCATTTTGTGAAAGTAATTTAAATACATAATTTTCATTACTAATAACATTGACATTACTAGTAGAATTAAAATTAAGATCATATCCAGATACAACAGTTCCATTAATATTTGTATCATTATATATAGCCATTTCTCCACCTGAAATTAATATTCCTTTAAAATTCAATTTATTGTTTATGTCTATACTACCTCCAGCTATCATTATTCCATCAAAGTCTAAATCACTATTTATTGCTATACTACCAGAAGATATCATTATTCCTTTAAACTTAGATTTATTCTGTATATCTATAGACCCATTAACAACATTTACCTTCCCTGTTTCACTTTCAAATTCTACATTTACTAAATTTGGAATATATTTAAATCTATCTATCACTCCATTACTTAAAGTACCTATTAATTCATCTGCTTTTTCTTTAATAACCTGTACTTGTGTACCATTTGGAATATTAGGTTCAATTGCTAAACCTTGATTTAATAATATACCTTTACTTAGTGAATTTTTAGGTGTTTTTATGCTTTGTCCTAAATTTAATTTAGTATGATTTTTATTTGATTCAGAATAAAATCTTTCTATTTTTTCATCTAAATTATTTGTTTTTAATAATACCATAGGATTATAATAGTCAAATGTATCATTTTCATTAGAAAATTTTTCAGTATAAATTTCATAATTTTCCTTTATAGAAACTGATTCACCAGTCTGATAATTTGGTTTTGTATTAATAAATGCAGTACCTAATATAGCTAAATTTTTATTAACTATTATCTTGTTGTTCTCCATAGAATCTATCACTATTGCACTCGAACTACCAGGGATATTACCATCACCATATCCAAAATAACTATTTATATTAATATCATTAATTCTTCCATTAATATTTAAATCATCACTAGTATAGAGTTCTTCTATTTTAACTAATGTATCAGTTGTATTAACATTTTTTGTAATAACTCTGCCATCTATTATGGATAACTTTCTAGAATTATTTATATTTATATTTCCAAATTTTTGTTCTTGTAAATTTTTATAATTATATTGTGGATTTACAAAAACATCACCATTTATATTAAAATTTGAAGAATCAATATTTAAATTTCTGTCTACTGATATGGCATTTTTAAGCATATGATAATTTGGTATTTCTGTTATTTTTGATTCATATGAATATAAACCACTATAGTTTGGTTTTTTCAAACTATACATAGCACTTACTGATTGTGTTATTTGACCTTTTATATATGTGGAGGTTATTTTAACTTTATCATCATCTTTTTCATATTCAGCAGTTATATCATAACTTTCATTTTTATTTGATTTATCTTCACTTAACTTTAGTAATTTTTCACTTAATATCTTAAAAAAAATTAAATTATTAGAATTACCAATTTTTTTATCTAAAAATTGGTAATAACTATTTTCAAATATTTCTTCTTGTTTTCGGTTTATATATTCATCATTTATATTTCCATCATCTGTTATGTAAGGACTATTTTCTTTTTCTCTTTCTGCTTCTAAATCTACTTCTAATATTTTATTTGCATCTTTATTAGCTTCTTTTATTCCTATATGAATTGTTTCTATTAGCTCATCTTGAGCTAATTCTAACCCTGATTCTGCAAAATAAAAATTTCTTTTTAATTTACTATTCATTATACCTATTTTACTATTTGTAATAGCTATTGAATAAAGAGTAGTACCCAATATAGAAAGTATAGCAAATATTATAATTAATGTTACAAGTGTTGATCCTTTTTTATTTTTATAAATATTTTTCATATCATCACCTATTGAACTATATTTTTATAACTTTCAATTTCCTCAATTAATTCTCTTTTAGGATCATTTATATCGCCTTTATATACTTTAATATTTACTTTATACAAAACAGATTTAGAATTTTTACTACTATAATTTTTGTAAATTTTTATAGGACCTAATTTGTTTAGAATGGAGACTTTTTGATCTTTTTCTGTATATATTTTTAATAATTTAATAGACTCATTTAAAGCTTCTATTTTTACTGTTTTTTCTTTCTTTAAATTATTATCTTTTATAAATATATTAATAGATTCTTCTATAGGTTTTATTAAATTCACTGTTTGAGCTATCTTTGGATTGTTTAAATTTGTTTTAAGTATATAATTATCATTAGTAATAGTTAAAATATAATAGTCATTTTTCTCTAATAAAGATGAGTTTATTTCTATAATATTTTTTGTCTCTTCTTTATTCTCAAATTCTTTTTTCTCATTTTTTATTATCTCTACTTTATATGAAAAATGATTATATTCATCATCATTTTTTTCAATTATTACCTCTTTTAAATTTTCCTTTAATTTTATTTTTTCCATCTCATCTTGTGCTATAGATAAAGCCATCATTTTATCATTTGCAGTATTTGTTGCTTTTGCTGAATTTATAAAAAAAGAACTTATAGGTATTATAATTATAGAAAGTATAGCAAGGGTAATTATAAGTTCCAGTAAAGAAAACCCCTTATTATTTTCAAATATTTTTTTCATAATATGCTCCTTCTAAATATAAGGATTAATTTTATTTGCTATGTGGTAAATGGATTATCCTTACCATTTACATTTGTATTTGGTATTTCAAAATCATCTTTAAATTCATCTATTTTTGGTATTCCATAAAAATCCAACAATATATTTCCAGTAATACCTTTTTCATTTTTTACCATGGTAATACCTCTAATTATAATATCTTTATTATAATTATCTATTAATGATAAAAATTTATTAATTTGATGATAATCCCCTGAGTAAACTATTGTAGCTGAAATACTTTCAAGTTTTGTGCTTTCTTTAATTTCTTCTGTTTCTTCTGATTGTTCTATTTCATTTTCATAATCTTTTTCAACTAATTCTTTATTATTTTTAACTAAATTATTATATTGGTTTACTATATTTTTAAATCTACTATCTTCTTGTTCTTCTATTTTAATCTCTTCTAATTTTATGGATTTCATAGCTTTTTCAGAAAAATTTATAGCATCTAATTTTAAATTTGACTCTTCTATAAATTTATCAAGTAATAATATTATTCTACTTTGTTCAAGTTCAGGAAATAAATCACTTGTTAAAAAAGATATTTTTTTCTTTTTATCTTCTATTTCTTCATCTAAAGATTTGACAGTATTTATACTAGTTTTAGAGTTTGATAAATCATCTAAAAGTTCAGATTCTTGCTCTTTTAATTTACTTAATTTGTTTAATTGAGGATTTAATATAAAATTATATAATAAAACTACAAATAATAAGCTAGCTACTATTATCAATAATTTTTTTTCTCTTTTATTTAGTTGCATTTTCATCACCTCTAAGTATAGAAGTAAGTACAAATATATATTTATCATGTAAATTATCTTTTGAAATAGATGTTATATATACATTAGAAAAAAAGTCTTTTTCACTTAAAACTTGTTGAAATTCAGCAATAGATTCTCTATTCTCTGTAGTTCCATTAATTTCAACTATATTATTTGTAATACTCATAGAACTAAAGTATAATGAATTTGGAATACTAGAATTTATGCTTTTTATTATATTTGTATTTATAGTATTTACACCTTCAAACTCTGAATTTATTTCATTAGCTGAATATAAGTATTTATCTAATATCTGGATTTCTTTATTTTTTACTTCTAATTTATTTAATTGAGATTGTACTTTTTTAGAGTTTAAAATATTATTCATTTTAACTATATTATTTTCAATTTTATAAGTATTATAATAGTACCATCCCGTATAAATAATAGATAATACTAAAAATACAGCAATAGATATTATTATATATTTAGAGTTTATACTCTTATTTTTTTCTTTATTAATATATGGCGAAAATAAATTTATATCAGTCATTTAATCACTTCCTATAATCTTATTGTAGAACCAATATTGTTAAAATAATCTACTATATTAATACTTTTCATAGATTTAGATACCTTTAATGGATCTATTTCTTTTAATTTTTCAGTTGGAATATTAAAATAAGATTGAATATTCTTATCAATATCTTTTAATTTAGCCCCTCCACCATACAAATAAATTTTCTCTATTTCATTACTTCTATTTAAATTTTTATAGTATGTAAATAACCTTTCAATACCTTCTAAATATTCACTTATAGTATTATCTGTTAAATCATTAGTTCCTGTGGTCATTACTCTATTAAACATATTCACACCATTTGAAATTAGATTTATATTAGTATTTTTATAACCTATATCTAAAAAAGATAGGGTATTCTTATTTAAAGTTGTACCATTGATTTTTATTTCTTTATTAATTAATTTTGATATTGCATTAGAATTTAAATCTAAAGCCATAGGATTTAAATCTAATTCTTCTAAGAGTTCCATATATCCTTTAACAGTTTTTTTAGGTATTGCCACAACTAAAAGTTTTATTTTTTTTATATTATAGTTATCAATAAACTCTTCTCTTTTTCTATAATCTAATACATAATCATTTAGTGTTATAGGTAAAAATTCTTCTATTTCATATTTAACCATCTCTTCTATATCATCTTTTTTTACAAAAGGTAAAATTATTTCTCTTGATATTATATTTGAATAATCCAGTGTTATAATTCCATATTTACCTTTCATTTTCTCTTTATCTAAATTCTCTTTTATATAGGAGGATAAATAATTAGTATTCATGATATTTCCATCATTTATAGAGTTTTTTGGAGTCTTTATTGTAATTGCATTTTCTAAAACAAAGGATTTATTTGTGATTTTTGATTGTAATATTTTTATGTTTTTATTTCCAATGTCTAATGATAATATTTTTTTGTCAAACATAGCTTCCTCCTATTTTTTTTAAGGGTTTATGAAATATAAACCCTTAAAATATAATTTTAAAATAAATATTTAATATTTCATCTGAAAATAACATTACTATAATACTAGCTATAGCTATAAAAGGACCAAAGGCAATAGCATCTTTTCTATTTTTTACATTTGTAATTAACAAACTTATAGAAACTAAAGCTCCTAATATAAATGATATAATTATCACCATAAATACTTTAAGTCCAAGCAAATATCCAATAAGAGATATAAGTTTTATATCTCCACCACCCATACCCCCTTTAGATATAAATGCAATACTTAAAAATAACCCTCCACTTATAAATAGTCCTAAAAGCCCATTTATAAGTGAAGAAGGAAAGCTATATAATATATGTATAGGAGTTATAATGATAAATCCTAACAATATTAATTTATCTGGTATTATTTGATAATTGTAATCTATAAAACTAATGACTATAAGTATAGATGCTATTAGCATATATATGGCAGAAATACTACTAATCCCAAATATATTATAGATAGTTAAATAAATTACACCATTTAATAATTCAACTATAGGGTAAATGATAGATATTTTTTCATTACAATATTTACATCTTCCTTTTAAAAATAAAAAACTTAATATGGGAATTAAATCCCATGGTTTTAATCTTTTCCCACAGCTTGTACAATTTGACGAGGGATAATTTATTGATTCACCTTTAGGTATGCGATATATGCATACATTTAGAAATGAGCCTATTATTATACCTGTTAATAATATGAGTATTTGCATTTAGGGTTATTTATTCGTTGTTGGCTTATTTACTTCAACATTTACTATTCCATCATTTAATGTAATAGTAAATCCTGTTGCACCTTTTTGTTGTGGCATAGGTGAATTTTCAAGATAACCGTCAGTAACTAAATTATCTATAGTAGGAGTACTATCAGCATTTTTTTCAGCAATATATAACTCTGCAGCTTTTTCTATAGTTTTTGCTGTTGCATCATCCGCTTTTATCCTCGCATTTTCTTGTATATCTAAATACTTCGGCACTGTTATTGCTGCTATTATACCTAATATTGCTAAAACTACTATAAGTTCTACTAATGTAAAACCTTTGTTGTCTTTCTTGATTTTTTTATTAATCCATTTTAACATTTTACATTCCTCCTTGTTTTTAATAGGATATTGTGTTTATCATATCAAACATAGGAAGTACCATTGCTATTACTATTGAACCTATTACTACTGCCATAACTACTATCATAATAGGTTCAAGTAATGATGTAAACTTCTCTATGGTAGTACTGACTTCTTCATCATAAAAATCTGCAGTATTTTCTAATACTGTATCAAGAGAACCTGACTCTTCTCCTACATTTATCATTACAGATAACATAGGTGGAAATATTTTAGTGTTTTTTAAAGACTCACTTAAAGTTTTGCCTTTTTTTATATCTTCTTTAGAATTTTTTATAAAATCACTTCCCACTTTGTTCCCTAATACATTTGATACTAAATCTAATGAATCAAGAAGTGATATTCCACTTGATTGAAGTAGTGAAAATGTTCTTGTAAATCTAGCTGTCATTATCATTTTTAGTGTATTATTAAGTACTGGTATTTTTAATTTGAATTTATCAATATTATATTTTCCTCTATCAGTATCATTATATTTTTTAATAAAAATTACAAATATTAATATAAATAATAATAATATATGCCATTGTGACTTTATAAAATTGCTACTGGAAAGCAATATCATAGTAGCATTAGGTAATGGCGCTCCACTAGATTCAAACATGGATACAAATGTAGGCATTACTATAGTTAACAAAAATATTATTACAAATATAGATACTACTGATAAAACAACAGGATAAATCATTGCTGATTTAATTTTATTATTAATTTTATTTTCCTTTTCATAATGATTAGCCATTTTATACATTACTACATCAAGATTACCTGTACTCTCACCTGCTATTATCATATTTATAAAAAGATCTGGAAATATTTTTTTATGTTTTAATAAACTTTCTGAAAAAGTAAGGCCTTTTTGTAAATCTTCAAATATTTCTTCTATAGCTATTTTCAATTTTTTATTAGTGATTTGCTTTCTAAGTATATCTAAAATTGTAGGTATTGTTATACCTGCATTTAGCATTGCATAAAATTGTCTTGCAAATATAGAAATATCTTTTGATTTAACTTTACTAAAAAATATTGATTTTATATTTTTGCTGCCTTTAACTTTTTCAACTTTTGAAGGATAATAACCATTAGACCTAATCATATCCACAACTTCTGCTTCTGTATCAACTATATAAGAACCTTTTATTTTAGTGCCATCTTTTTTTATAGCACTATATTCAAATTCAGGCATAGTCTACCTCCCAATAACTTTACATAAACCTTTTTATATTTTCCTTATCTATAGAATGTGTTTCTAATGTTTCACGTGATATCTTTCCTTTGTTATACAGGTTTAATAAACTATCATCCATATTTTGCATGCCGTATTTTTTACCTGTAACTATAGCTGTCTGTATTTGATGAGTTTTTCCTTCCCTTATTAAATTCTTTATAGCAGGAGTTAAAAACATTGTTTCAAGTGCTAATTCTCTCTTTTTATTATTTATATTTGGAAGTAATTGTTGTGATATAATTCCTTCTAACACATTTGCAAGTTGAATTCTTATTTGATGCTGCTCACTTGATGGAAATACATCTATTATTCTATCTACTGTTTTTGCTGCTCCCACAGTATGAAGGGTAGATAATACTAAATGTCCTGTTTCTGCTGCAATGAGTGCAGTTTTTATAGTATCTAAATCCCGCATTTCGCCTATTAATATAACATCTGGATCTTGTCTTAAAGATGATCTCAGAGCTACAGAAAAAGATTCAGAGTCAGTTCCTATCTCTCTTTGATTTACAATACTCTTATCATGTTTATGCAAATATTCTATAGGATCTTCTAATGTAAGAATATGCTCTTTTCGGGTTTTATTTATATGATTTATCATTGAAGCAAGTGTAGTAGATTTCCCACTACCAGTAGATCCAGTGACTAATATAAGTCCTCTTTTTTTATTAGTAAGATCCTTTATTACAGGTGGGAGATTTAAATCTTCTATAGTCGGTATATCAAGTGATACAGTTCTTATTGCAATTCCATAAGTACCTCTTTGTTTATATATATTAACTCTGAATCTTCCTACACCGTTTTGAGAATATGACTTGTCCAATTGTCCTTTATCTTCTAATATATCAAATTCTTTTTTGCTTAATAATTGATTTACCAAATTTATATTATCTTCTGGAGTTAAATCTTTTAAATTCATCTTTTCTAAATTACCATTTATCCTAACTACTGGTGGATAACCTACTGTTACATGTAAATCTGAAGCCCCTATATTCATTGATTGAGTTAAAAGCTCTCCTATATCCAATTTATCACCTACTCTTTTGTATATGAAACTTTAAGTAATTCATTTATTGATGTAATGCCTTTTAGCACTAAATCTTTATTATTTTCATATAGAGAAGTCATACCACTATTTATAGCCATTTCTTTTAAATCATCTATAGAACTATTATTATTTATGACTTCTCTTATTTGTTTATTTACTTCTAATATTTCATGAATACTAATTCTTCCCTTGTATCCTGTATTATAACATTTATTACAACCTGTCCCTTTGTACAGTTTCACAGATTCACATATACTCAATATGTCTTCTTCTTTTTTTCCACTTATATATTCAGTTTTACAATTATCACATATTCTCCTAACTAGTCTTTGAGCTATTACTCCTATCACTGATGAAGCTACAAGATAAGGCTCTATATCCATGTCTACAAGTCTTGATACAGTTGATGCTGCATCATTTGTATGCATTGTACTTATTACAAGATGTCCTGTAATAGCTGCTCTTATTGCAAGTCTTGCTGTTTCTTCATCTCTTATTTCTCCTACCATTATAATATCAGGATCTTGTCTTAATATTGATCTAAGTCCTGATGAAAATATAAGACCAGATTTTGTATTTATTTGAACTTGATTTATTCCATCTAATCTATATTCAACTGGATCTTCAAGAGTAATTATATTTTTACCTACTGAATTGAGCTCTTGTAATGCTGCATATAAAGTAGTAGTTTTTCCACTACCAGTAGGACCTGTTACAAGTAATATTCCATTAGGATAATTTAATAACTTATCAAATCTATTTAAATTATATTTATTAAAGCCTAATCTCTCTTTTGTCATTATGTTATTTATTCTATCTAGTATTCTTATAACTATTTTTTCTCCATATACAGTTGGAAGACTTGATACACGAAGATCAATATCTCTCCCTTCTATATTCATTTCTACTCTACCATCTTGAGGTACTCTTCTTTCTGCTATATCCATCTTTGATATTATTTTTATTCTTGTAATTATTGCAGAATGAGTATTCTTTGTAGGGTTCATGATTTCTTGTAAAGTACCATCTATTCTAAATCTAATTCTAATTCTATCTTCATATGGCTCAATATGTATATCACTAGCCCTTGATGATATAGCCTGCTTTATAAGTGAGTTTACAAGCCTTACCACTGGTGCATTATTTATCTCATTTAATAATTTCTCATCTAAATTAGAATTGAGCTCTATGTCATATTGATCTTTTAAATCTTCTATGGCTTTTTCAGCACTTTTCTTTCCATAATATTGTTCTATAGAATCCAATATATCTTTTTTTATTGATATAGCTGGCTCTACATCTAAACCTGTAGCTATTTTCACATCATCTATAGCAAATAAATTTAAAGGGTCAGACATAGCTACTATTAATTTCCCTCTATCTTTTTTAATAGGAATCAAAGCATATTTTTTAGCAATAGTCTCAGATACTAAATTTACTACATCCGGTTCAATAAAATACTTATTTAAATCTACATGGGGAATACCCATTTGAAACTCTAATACCTCAATAATATCTATTTCTGTTACATAACCCTTATCTACTAACTCTTCTCCTAATTTTTTACCTGTATCCTTTTGTGACTTCAATGCTTGTTCTAATTGATCATGTGAAATCTTCCCTACTGAAGTTAAAAGATCACCTAATCTCTTTGAATATTTAGCCATAATATCACCCACATTTATATTATAGTATTCTACAATTTTAAGCTAAATCCTTCTTTTATTTAAATATAAAAGGATAAATTTTCAAATTTTCTGATATCCATATTCTTTCACTTAATATAGCTTGATTTACTAACATATCTAATCCATTAATTGTGGTTTTGCCTTCCTCTTTTGCTTGTTTTAAAAATAAAGTTTCTTTAGGTTTATATATAATATCATAAATAATAGTTTTATCGGAAAATAAAGAAGTATCCAAAGGCTTTTCCTTTTCATTTGGATACATTCCCACTGAAGTTGTATTTATAATAATATCATAATTATCTTTTATATCTTGTTTTTCTAAAAAACTTAAGTCTAAATTTTTATATTTGCTTTTTATATCCTTTATTAAGCTAAGTGCTCTTTTTTTGTTTCTATTAACAATTGTTAATGATTTTATACTTTCATTAGCAATTGTAAAAGAAATAGCTCTACTTGCTCCACCAGCACCTATTATGAGAATATTTTTGTTTTTTAACTGTATATGTCTATCTTTTAATGACTTCATAAATCCTAATCCATCAGTATTGAAGCCAATAAGTTTTCCATTTATATTTTTTACAGTATTAATAGCGCCTATCTTTTCAGCTATTTGATCTATGTTATCTAAATACTTTATTATTTCTTGTTTATAAGGTAATGTTACATTGAATCCTTTTATAGATAATGACTTAATTCCTAAAATAGCTTGTTCTAAGTTTTCAACTTTAAAGCTTAAGTAAACTGCATTTATATCATTATATTTAAAATTAGTATTATGTATATAAGGAGATAAACTTTTTGATATGGGATTTCCAATGAGACAAAAAAGATTTGTATAGGAATCTATATTCAATTAATTTTCTCCCTTTTTTATTTTTCTAAGTACAAACCTTTCAAATTTACGTACAAATGTAGTCCACCAAAATTCCTTACTTTTAATAGGAACAACAAGAATTGTATATATTCCCATTCTATTTCCTCCTAAAACATCAGTAAAGATTTGATCTCCTATAATCGCAGTATTTGTTTTGTCAGTTTCTAAATAACTCATTGCTTTTTTAAATGGTGATTTAGTAGGCTTTTTAGCTGAATGAACAGTATATATCTTTATTTTTTCAGTAAACTTTACAACTCTATCTTCAGTATTGTTTGATACCAAGCATATATCGAGTCCATGACTCCTTATTTCGTCAAACCATTCTATAACTTTAGCTGGTGCTGTTTTTTTATCCCATGCAACTAGTGTATTATCAATATCTACAATTAAACCTTTAATACCTTTGTCAACTAATTTTTCAAGGTCTATTTCAAATATAGAATCTACATAAAGTTTTGGTATAAGTAAATTTTTCATAATTTTTCCTCCATTTATTTATTAGCAAAAATACAACAGGCATAAACGCCTGTTATTTTACATCACATTCTCTTATTTTTGCTACTTTTTTAAGTAATTCTACCTTATCTTTTCTTTCTAGTTTAGTAGCATCTCTTTCCTCAAAATTTTCACTTTTATTATTATGATTTATATATACAGTTTTTTCTAATTCTGATATTAAATATGCATCTAGTTCTTGATTATTTAGACTATCAGCACTTTCATATTGTTCAAATATTTCTTTTGTCATATTTTCATCCGGATTTATTCTAAATGAAATAGAATCTCCTTTCTCAGAAATAAAATTATAAAGATGTAAATATTCTCTTTTCTTAGTTTCTTTATCTGACATATAAAATCATCTCCTAATTATTTATATAATATATTTTTACCCAATTATATTATTAATATTTAGTTTAATCTAACATTTTTTGTATCTAAAAATATAATAATGCTAAAAATAGTACTAATTACTAAAGAAATTGGTATTATATAAAAAGAACCATAAGTTCCGATAATATCGTTAAAATATCCTATCAAAAAGTTTACAATCATACTTATGCCAGATGCAATAGAGACAACTATCCCTGTTACAAAAGAGCTATTATTTGGAAATACTTTTGATATAGTTACAACTATTGTAGGAAACACTATAGAAAAAAATATACCTGAAAAAGATATTATTATGAGACCTTTAGAACCTAAAAGCAGTCCACTTGTATATAAAGTTGTTGCAAGGAATAAAGATATCATAACAGATTTAAAATGTCCTACTTTTTCCACAATAAACCCTCCAAAAAATCTTCCTATTGTAAATATACCTAGAAATATTGAAGAATATAAAGCAGACTTATTCTCATTAAAATTATATGTCGTTTGCATAAAGTTAATAAACCAATTTCCTGTACTCATTTCAGCAGATATGTAAAGACCTAATGCTAATATATAAAAATACGTTATTTTATTTTTAAATATAATATTCCAATTAATACTTTCTTCAACTTCATCTTTATTTTTTTCTGGTATTTTTATAATGAAAGAAATTAAAAAAGCAATTAAAAATAAAAATATTAATATCATATAAATTGTTCTAAAACTAAAACCTTCATATAACATATATCCTGAGCCTCTTTGCGTAATTGTAGCACCTACACCATAAAAAGAATGAATCATATTCATAAGTACCGCTTGAAAAGAAATAGCTAGTAAAGGTATCAGTGTATTTATGCTTATTACTATAAGTGAAACTCCCATGTTTATAATAAACATTCCAATTAAAAGAACAATAAAATTTGGTGAGTAAAACAATAAAATTAACGAAGTAATACAAGATACCATTCCAATTTTCAAAACTTTCTTTTGACCTATTTTATCACACAATATACCACCTATAAATGTAAATGTCATATATCCTAGAGAAGATATAATTAACATTAAACCCATAGATGTGTCATCGACTCCAAATTCTTTTTTAAAAACCGGTATAAAAACTCCTCTTACATTGTCCCCCATTGAAACTAATATCATTAACAAAAAAAGAAAACCTATAGTTTTTTTATTTTTTATACTTTGCAAAAAAATCCCTCCACATCCATCTTATTTATTATAACATATTATTTAAGATTAAATAAACTAATATAGGGTAACTTTATATTAGGAATTCCTAGGAGGTGTATTATGGATTTAGTTTATGAGAAAAGCAGTGAAAAGTCTTTAGAAAAAGCACTTGAGTCATTAGAAAAAAACTTAAAAGATAATAATTTTGGTGTGCTTTGGAAACTTAATTTTAAAGATAAGTTAGAAGAAAAAGGTCTAGAATTTAAAGATGATTTTGTAGTGCTTGAAGTGTGTAATCCTAAGCAAGCAAAAGATGTATTAGAAATAAATATCCATATTGGTTATATTTTACCTTGTAAAATGGTAGTTAGATCTGAAAATAATAAAACATACATTGGTATGACAAGACCAGAAAAACTAATAGGTTTATTTGATATACCTAAATTAGATAGTGTTGCAAAAGAAGTAGAAAAATCTTTAAAAAATGCAATAGAACTTTCTATTTAAATAAAGCTCTGCATATGCAGAGCTTTATTTAAATAGGCTTTCTAATTTCTTATCAATTAAAAAAATATAAATTATTATTGGTATTAATAAACTGAATATCATTGTAAGGGAACTTCTCATCCCATAGTTTTTAACAGATAATACAGATAGTATAACAATACATATTATAGAGATTATATCTGATATTAGAGCTATAACTCTTCCCCACTTCTTAAGTAAAAACATACCTATACCTCCTATAAAAAGGAATATAGAATATGCTAATATAATCCAACTTAAAAAATCATTTAAATTAGGTGTTAACAAATAGAAAAATAAAAATATACTGATTATAATCATAAATAACCCAATTATTTTAATTTGTAATTTATCTGTAAGTCCAAAATTATTCAATATATATCCCCCTTGTATAATAAATTTAACTTTTTCTATTAGCTCTTTTTCTTTTTACTTTATCTAATATTTTTTTTCTTAATCTAATATTTTCTGGTGTTATTTCAACAAGTTCATCATCTTCTATAAATTCTAGAGCTTCTTCTAAACTAAATTCAATTGGTGGTACAAGTCTAAGTGCTTCTTCCGACCCTGAAGCTCTCATACTTGTAAGATGTTTTTTCTTATTTACATTTATATCTATATCTTGAGTTTTGGAATTCATCCCAACTATCATACCTTCATATACTTCTGTTCCTGGATGAATAAATAAATTTCCTCTATCTTGAACGTGATACATTCCATATGTGACAGAAGTTCCGGTTTCAGATGCTACAAGTGAGCCTCTACTTCTGCTTGGAATATCTCCTTTAAATCTTTCATATCCATCAAATATTGAGTTCATTATACCATTACCCTTAGTATCAGTCATAAATTCTGATCTATATCCAATAAGTCCACGTGCTGGTATAGAAAATATAAGTCTAGTATATCCACCTTCAGATGGAACCATATTTACCATTTCACCTTTTCTTTTACCTAATTTTTCAATTACATTTCCCATAAATTCTTCAGGTACATCAATTGTTACAAGTTCCATAGGCTCATGTTTTTTATTGTCTATTGTTCTATATAATACTTTTGGCTTAGATACCATAAATTCATAACCTTGTCTTCTCATTGTCTCTATTAATATAGATAAATGAAGTTCTCCTCTACCTGAGACAACAAAAGAATCAGGAGAATCTGTTTCTTCAACTCTTAAACTTACATCAGTATGAAGTTCTTTAAAAAGTCTTTCTCTTATCTGTCTAGATGTAACATACTTTCCTTCCCTACCTGCAAAAGGTCCATTGTTTACAGAAAATACCATAGATATAGTTGGTTCAGATATTTCAACAAATGGTAAAGCTTCAGGATTTTCTATATCACAAATAGTATCTCCAATACTTATTCCTTCAACTCCAGCAATAGCAATTATACTACCAGCTCTTGCATTATCTACAACAGTTCTGTTTAACCCTTCAAACTCAAATAATTTTGTTATTTTTATTTTTTGCTTTTTTCCTTCATCAAGTTTATTAACCATAACTGCTTCTTGATTTGTTTTTATAGTTCCTCTTTCAACTTTCCCAATTCCTATACGTCCTACATATTCATTGTAATCTATAGTAGATATAAGAACTTGTAAGTCATCTTTTTCATCTACTTCTGGGGCAGGAATATTTTTTATGATACTCTTAAATAAAGATTCCATATTATCTTCTTGTTTATTTATATTTAATGAAGAGGTCCCTTCCTTTGCAGAAGTAAATACCACAGGGAACTCAATTTGTTCCTCACTAGCATCTAATTCAATAAATAAATCTAATACCTCGTCTATTACTTTCTCTGGTCTTGCTTCCGGCCTATCAATTTTATTTATTGCCACTATAACAGGTAAATCTAATTCTAATGCTTTTTTAAGCACAAATTTAGTTTGAGGCATAGGTCCTTCAAATGCATCTACTACCAGCACTACTCCACTTACCATTTTAAGTACACGTTCAACTTCTCCACCAAAATCAGCATGTCCTGGAGTATCTATAATATTTATTTTAGTCCCATTATATTCTACTGCAGTATTCTTTGAAAGGATAGTTATTCCTCTTTCCCTTTCTAAGTCATTTGAATCCATAACTCTTTCTTTTATATTTTCATTTTTTCTAAATATACCACTCTGTTTTAAAAGTTCATCTACAAGTGTAGTTTTTCCATGATCAACATGTGCTATTATTGCTATATTTCTAATATCTTCTCTTTTATTTCTCAAAATATTTCCTTCTCTCTATAAAGTTTATCCTCAACTTAAATACTATATCATACAGTTCACTTTAGTACAAATAATATATGAAAATTTATTATCAATTATGATAAGATTAATTATGACAATATAAAAAATATGGCAATTGCCATATTTTTTTATATTGTTACATTTCAAATTCTAAGTCTGTTTCTTTAAGTTCCTTTGCTGGTACCTTTATTGTTTTATCATTTATCATATCTTCTACTTCTACTAATCCCTTTTTTTCTTCAACTTTTTTTAACCATACAGGAAAATTATTGTATAATACTTCTATCTGTTTATCAGTTTCTATTATTTGTTTTGCTCTTTTTTTATCCATCAAAACACCTCCTAAAACTAGTTTGATATATTGATGAATAAATTATTCTTAATTTGTCATTTCCATTGCTTTATTTAATTTGTTTACTGCTTTTTTTTCTATTCTTGAGACATAAGATCTCGAAATTCCAAGCATTTTTGCAATTTCCCTTTGAGTTTTACATCCACAACCTAATAATCCATATCGTAATTCTATAATATTTTTTTCCCTTTCTTTTAAAACGTCATTTATTTTATTATATAATTTTTTCACTTGTAACTTTAAATGTACTTCATCAATTACTTCATCTGGATCTGTCCCTAAAATATCTAAAAGGGAGATTTCATTGCCCCTTACTTATTATCAACATATATTCAATTTTATACTTTATATAATAATACAACCTTAAAAAATATATAATATAAATTTAATTGATTTAAATTATATTATATGCTAAACTTTGATTTAAATTAATAATATGTATAACAAAAATTAAGTAAATACTATATATATATTTTTTTAGCTACTCTTAAATAGATATAGTATATATTACTATTGAACTTTTATATAAAATTAAATACATTGTCACTTTTATACAAAAAAATATATTTTTTTTGTTACTTTTTCCTCATTGTTAATCAAATCAGTTTGTAATATAATAGGAAAAAATAAGAAAAAACATAATTTTTAATGAAAGTGTGGTTAATATGGAAAATATTGAAAAGGAGATAGAGTTATTGAAAAGTCAAATCAATAAAATATTACTAAAAAAAAATTACATATGTGTAAAAGAAGTGGGAAATATAAGTCAAAAATTAGATAAGCTTTTAGATATATATGATAAAATTTAATATAAAATAATTAAGACAAGGAATACGTTAGATATTCCTTGTCTTAATTATTTTATATTAAATTTTATTTTTTAGTCTTGATATTTTTACATTGCTATCATCTGAATTATTAAAGCAATCTAACTTCATTTATAATGCTCCCTTCTGCTCTAATAGTTTAAGCTATTATCCCCCTTATATCATAATATGAGATCACTGCTATTAATGTTAAAAAACAATATAAAATATTTTTAATCTAATTTTATCAATATCAATTATACATTGTATCCTTTGAAATAGATTTTAAAAACGCTTTCTTTTTCTTTGTAATTTCTATATAAGTATTTTTATCAATCTTTTTATCTTCCAATAATTTATCGGCTAGTTTAATGAACATTCTTGTTACTTCCCTAAGGTCATTCTTATTATATTTCAATTTAAACTCCCCTTCCTAGTATATATTCGACAAATAGCTTAAAACTTCTCTGTAAAAAGTAAAAAATATGTCGATTCCATTTTATCAAATATAAGCATTTTTTTCATTATATTTCTTATTGTTAACAAAGTAACTTTATAATATAATAAAAAAAGTAAAGGAAAGGTAATATTTATAAAAATGTGGTAACTATAAGAAGTTGAAATGTATTGAATTATAATATTATTATTTATTATTCAATGACGATACATTATACCCACGTGTAACCCTTCCACTTGGAATATCAATCTGTTTCATATACTGTCTATTATCATATTCATTATATTTCAAAGGAACTCTTAATTTTATGTTTTTAAACATTATCGGCAACCCAAAACTACTATAAAAACTTTCGCCATTTTGTAATTGAAAATGTAAATGTGGTTCAGTTGAATTTCCAGTATTTCCACATTTAGCAATGACTTGCCCTCTTTTCACCTTATCTCCTACTTGTACAGTAATACTACCTTTTTTTAAATGTGCAAGAGTCCCATATTCATCAACATCATGTTGTATTACAATAAAGTTTCCTGCAATATGATTTGCTCTACTGTAAAACTTACCTTTTCCAAGTATATAGCTATCTTCTGCATTATTTACAATATCTACTACTATACCATCTGCAGGAGATAAAATAGGTTTATCGTAACAATAATATTCATCTACAGACTTTGGATTATCCCTATAGGACTTTCCATCATCATCTAAGATAACAAAATCATAAGCATATCTTTGGGTTGGGATATCCCATGAATGTGAAAATTCTTTTGTATAACAACCATTTACAACTACCCACTCACCTTCAAAAGGTAAATCATATTCTACTTTATTTCTATAGTTTTCTACATTAGGATAATTACCTCTATACTTAATCTTTAATTTAACAATTCCGATTATCTGAAAAAATGAGCATTTAAAAAATGAAAAATCTAAAGCAACTTCGAGCAAGCCAAATAACCAAAATAGCCAGAATAATTTAAATATTGGAAAATCACTAAAAAACATAGGTAATCCTAATAGTCCAATATATTTTGCATATTTAGAAAAATAAAATAATTTGTATCTCATAATCTTCTCCTTATCCTATAAAAGTTGTAAGTTTATACCCTTAACCTGAATATTTAATACTATTTAAATTAATATATAACTATACTATATTTTACCATATAATCTTATATAAAAAAATGAGGTTTTTTTAAAAATTTCGACATAAAAGTAAGTCCAAGAAGAGTCTCAGTCCTTATTGGTATTAATGTTTTAATATTTTTTATAATATTTGAAAAAGTTAATTATACCTCTTACCTTTTTTTAGTAATTCCTAAAAATTCTTTCTTTTTCTTTGTAATATCTATATAAGTATTTTTATCTATTCTTTTATCTTCAAATAACTTATCTGCTAATTTAATAAACGTTTTTGTTATTTCTTCAAGGTCATTTTTCTTATATTTCATATTCAATTCCCCCTTTTTAATATATATTCTACATAAAGTTATTAATTCCTCTACATAAAAATGAAAATTTCAGAATATTAATTCATTTTATCAAATATCAGAATGTTATTCATTATATTTCCTATTGTTAATAAACTAACTTTATAATATAATAGGGAAAGTGAAGAAAACACAAAAATTTATGAGAGCGTGGTGGCATGGAAAAATTAAAAGATATTGAAAATAAAATAATATCATTAAGAACCCAAATGCATAAACTGCTACATAAAAATGATTTTATTACCACAAAAGAAATAGTAAAAATAAGTCAGGAATTAGATGAAGTTCTAAACCTATATCATAAAATAAAAAATAAAATCAATTGACATAAAAAAGACTAGGTCTATTTATTATAAACCTGGTCTTTTTAATTTTATATTTAATATATATTTTTATAAATTAATTTTATAATAACCTTCAAGAATTATCTATCCTTCTATATATATTATTATAATATATTAGGGAATACTTAACAATTTTATTCATTTATTTTTATATAGAAAATTTCTATTATTCTCTTAAATTATATTAATTTTTCAGTAATGATCTCTTCTAATACATCTTTTATACTTCTTCTCTTATTTATTTCTGTTACTAATTCATTATAACTTGTTCTCATTATTATTTGTTTTTTAGATATTTCTTCTTCTGAAACCCTAATTTTTTGTTTACCAATCATTGCTTCCCAAATTAAGTATTTATCATCAACTAAATTTTGTTTTGTATAAATCTTATATGGTGCATTTTTCAGTTGATTCAGTAGGGTTTCTAATGTGTTTTCTATCTCTTTCTTTCTAGAATTATAATTTTTAACATGATTTTTTGCCATATATGGCCATTTTTTATCCATAACAGCTCCCCTTTCTATATAAAATCTTCTACATATAAATGTATTTTCCTTTATCTTTTAATCGCAATATTCGACAATATTTTATAATTTATATTTTTTAAATTCATATTCACTTGAATCAGGTGCACTCATATATTTCTTTATGAACTCTTGTTCTTTCTGAGTTTTACACCCTTTCACTCTTAATCCTCTTCTCTATATAAATAAACTGTTTATCAGAGGTTAAGCTATCTACATAGGGTAAAATTTTTTTAGTAAATCTTATTCGTTCTTTAAAACTTGTATATGGTATTGCTTGTACTACCATTAGATATTCGTGTTTTAACATTTTAGTTCCTCCAAGTAATCTAATAACATTTCATTTTCTAAGACTATTACTTGACTATGCTATAAATAAATTTTTATTATATCTTCTCTTAGTATATATTTTTTTCATAGATAATGTGCTGTTTAATTATTTTAAATAGATTCACTATTTAAAGTATTTTATATAGCAGTTATATCATATTGATTTGATATAATACCTGATTTATTTATACACGTCTTATAATTCATAGTCTGTAATACATAAAACTTCGGATATTCTTTTATGATAGTCCCTATCATCTTTTTTTTACAGCCTCTTTTTACTGATTGTAATACTTCATATTTTTTTCCTACTTTCATAATTTTTCCCTCCAGATACTTGTAGTTTTTTATCCTTTTTTGATTGATATATTATGTTTAAAATATCATTATTTTAGTATATTTACTAAAAATTTTTAATGAATATATATAATTAATTATTTCATTTATTTATTTCAAATTTGCATCATTTATGTTTATTACTTTCATATATTTTTATTTTTTGTATTTATTATTATATTTTTATTATCATTTGTGATAAAATCTTTTAAGTTTTTATCCTTATGCTTACGAAAATTCATCTTTAGATTTTTAGCATCACTTGAGTTCATAGTTTCTAGTCCTTCGTTACTTTTAAGTTAAGACATATCTTAAATGTATTGTTCATCCACCGCCTGTAAGGTTATATGCTTTTCCGCTTCTGTAATGACATATTCTAAATAATTACTAATTCTAAAATTAAAAATATCTGTTTTAAATTTTTTACTTAACTTCTCTCACAAATTTCATTTAGTTCCTCCATATAATATAGTATATATTCTTTAAAATGTGATCCATATGCTAAGTCCATTGATTATTACTACTCAATTTGGTATAATTAACATATATTATTTATTTACAACCTGACCTTTTCTAGATAGCACTCTAGAGAGGTCCTTTCTTTTGTTTTCTAAATCATTTACTTCTTTTTGAAGCTTCAAAACTAATTTTGCTATATATGAATGATTTATTTTAGATACTTCTATAAATTCTGTTGACTTTTTTTAGTAAGAATAATAGTTTTTCTAGAATTTATATCTATGTTTTCGTACTTACTACCCATTCATTTTACCTACTTTCCTTATAGAATATAATTAAAAACTAATGCTAATCTTCATATTTTGCATTAATCCTTATCTTATCTTCGTAACTGAGACTGTTCCATATTTGCCAACCAACTCTCCTCATTTCTTCTTTAACTTTCTCTTGGTCCAACTCTGGATCTGGTTCTAATATATGGCAAATGCTATTACCAGTCTTGTAAGTAGCTAGTATTTTTTCTTTTTGCATTTCACATCCCTCCTATTTAAATTTATGAAACTGCTAGATTGTACTATTACCAGTTGATTTAGTTCATGAAAAACATTACATAATTTATCTAATTATCCATAAATTTCTTTCTTGTTTTTCACTGTGGTACAATTTCCTATGGAAGGAGGTCGTTCATTTGAATAAGAAAGAGATATTAATACACTTATATCAAACTAAAGATAAACTTGATTTAAAATATCAAGAACTTTTCCTTGAATCTTTTATTAAACAGATCAATGGATTAAATCTATCTAATGATGAAAAAAAAGATGTATTAAATAACTTCGAAGAACTTTTGTTGCTAATTAATCAATATAGTACTGATTTAGTTAATCAATCTTTTGATAGTATTAGTAAAATAGTTGATTAATTGTCGTTTATTGTCGCACGATTCATAAAGGTTTTTTGTCCCTTTTTGTAGAAGTTTCTAGTTAAAAGGGGGTGAACTATTATGGCAGTTTACTTAATAAGTTATGATTTAAATAAACCTGATAACAATTATGAATCTTTATATGAAACCATTAAATCTTATGAAGCTTGGTGGCATCATTTAGATTCAACTTGGATTATTGAAACTTCCTCTAGCTGCCAATCGGTTTCTAATAATATAAAGTCTCATATACATAGCGATGATAATCTTTTAATTATTGAAGTTAAAAATAATTTCAATGGTATGTTGCCAAATCATGCTTGGGAATACCTTAGAAAAAGAAATTATTAACTATTTGGTTATTCTTGAGATTCTTTTTCAAGAGTAACCACTCTTTTTCTAATGAAAATTTTATATTACTATTTTTTGTTATAGGGTTCCTATAATAGAATAAAAGATAGATAAACTCTACAACAAAGTACTTTAAAGATCATTTATATAATCTTGCTCGGAATATAATTATGACAAATCAAAAGAAAAAAATAAAAAAGCATAGAGTTTTAAAGTCACTCTATACTTTTAATATCCATAGTATATTTATTTTTCTTAGCTTTTTATAATCATACTTATATAAAATTGAACTTTGCGTTATAATACATAGTTTTATCTACTAGCATTCATATCACAGTTTATCTCATATACTTCTTTATGCCACTATATATCTCTTGTTCATTAATAGTACTTAACGCCTAACGATGCGAATACTGTGTTAGGAGATATTATATTAATCTCATATCCATAATTTCTTTTATTACCTCATTTATAGTTGTTATAACTAATTCTGGATTATCATAAAAAATATTATGACCACAATTCTTTGCTTCAATTATCTCACCTTTGTTTGAATAATGTACTTGCTTCCTAATTAGGGTTTGTATCAATTTTTCTAATTCTTTAGCTTCTTCATTAGGAATCCCATTATTAACTAACTTCCATATTTCAACTCCGCTATCGCTAATCAAAACCTTTAATGGGATATTGAGAAATTTACAAACTTGTCGAATTTCTTTTCCAGAATCAATCATATTATTGAACTCTGAACTCATAGCTCTATATAAATTTGGTTTAGATAAAAATTCTAATTTATTTCTTTCATTGAGGTGCCCATCCCAACTTCAATGACAATCACTGGTTGACCAACTCCTCTTTTATAAACTTCTAATATTTTAGATCCTATATCTACTAATTTCTTAAACATTCATAATCACCTCATAGTTGTATTTATAAAATATGGAATTCTTTATCATTTGTCCTTATAATGCCTAATATCTTCTAAAATTTTGAATATTCCTAATGTAATTGTCTACATCCCCTTTAACAAAGCATATAACTCTATTATGCAAAATACCGCTGTCTTTATATTATTGGTTGTATTCATCTTTTAAAATAGCGTATAACAGACTATAAAATATGAATTCAAATTATTTTGAAAAAATAATTACACGAGCATAGTCCATAATATACCTCCATTCATAATTATAAATATTATAATACGCTTAATAGCTTAGAGTTCTATTCCTCTATAATTTCTTTTAGTTTCTGTTTATAAAGTTCTGCTGTTTTATGATAATCCATAAGTATACCTTCTTCTCTGACAAAATTTCCATATCTATTGTCTCTCCTTTTAGTCTAGGAAAAAGTTGAAAATGCAAATGATTCCTCTTACCATCACATATGGTACACATGTATACTTTTTCTGCACCTAAAATTTCTTTATGAAGTTTAATAATTTCATGGGATATTTTCAATATATATGTACCTAGTTCAAGAGGCATTTCGGAAATATCTTCATAATGTTCCTTTGATACAATAATTGTTTGACCTGTTGCTCTTGGGTATCTTTCAAATTGACACCTTATTTTTTCATCCTCGTAAATAATCAACCCATCGTCAGGAAATATACCTCCTGTTCTAAAGTTATCACAGCCGAAGCATATACCTTTTTCTTGCAAATCTCTTATCTTTCTACCTCTTTGTTTTAGTTCTTGTTCTTCTTTTTCAGATAATTTCTTAACGTACATTATAATCCCCCTTAGTATAATTAATAACAGCTAACAAACATACTATAAAATTCTATAAAAAAGTATGAAATCCTTTAATTATATATATAATTTACTATATATGAGACTTCATAACTATAAATTCGTTCAGTTTATCATAATTCCTAATTATATAAACCTGAATAATATGAAAGACGACTTAGTTTGTTACAAAACTTAATGTAAAAGAAATGAGAAAGAAAGCACTACTAAATATAGGCATGTACCAATATCTCTTTTCATTTTTCGGAGTATTTAGCCAATCTGGTTTAAAAACTATGATAAAGTGTAAAAGTAAAAAAATAAAGGGGTCTAAAAAAATTACTATTCCTTTGGAGGAAAATCTATAATATCCAGGACCAATATAACGTACTAAATTATCAGGTAGTAAATCCCATAATATACTTCCTAGCAAAATCGGTAATAAACAAACTATAGAACCAATTATAATCTTTTTCTTTTTACTCATAAATAAACCTCCTAAATTTATCATATATAAATTTATTTAATTCTTATTAAGTAAGACTCAATTCTAAGTTATCATACTATGTATTTTATAAAGAATAGACCTCAACTTCTTACAAAGCTTACTATAGATTCTTTGTAGCTACAACAAAGTTATATTTACTAATTGAAGCTTATCTCTAATCAAATTTATTTGAAAATCTATAATTCTAAACATATTTCCATAGATAAATCCACCAAATTAATTCTAAGATCTTCTAATCTATTCCAATTTCTAGAATCCCATTTGATACCACTCAGGTCATCTCCGCCATAAAGTATTTGTCCCAGTACAACACTTCTAAATTTAGCAACTGCAAAAAATGCAGCGGCCTCCATTTCAACAGTTACACATCCTTCAGAAATACGTAGATCTATTTTATCGTCTGTTTCACGATAAAATGCGTCTGTAGTCCATGTCTTAGCTTCAATAAATGGTATCTCATTCACTTTTAAATACTTAGTGATACATTTCAATGCCGACTTACTACATTCAACTTCTCTAGACGGTTTTAAATAATGATATGATAAACCTTCATCCCTAATTGCTGAATATGGAACAATCAAGTGACCCAACTGAATATCCTTTTTTAACGCACCAGCAGTTCCACAAACAATAAACTTCTTAAATCCCATAGCGATTAATTGTTCAAGCTGTGCACCAGAACCAGCTGCCCCTAAATAACCTTGCACAATTCCAATAGGTTTGCCATCAACTTCTGTCTCATATATAGGTAATACAACTGTACATGTTTTGAATTTACCAACTTTTTTTAATCTTCCCTCACTTATCATTCTTTTAATAACATCACCAAAGAATGTGATTACGCAATGCTCTGGAATATCTCTCTGATTTTTAATTGTATCAGAAGGCTCAATCTTAGCTTTTAGAGCAGAATCAAACTCCAATATAGGAAAATCTCTTTTTAACATCATTGTTTTATCCCCTTTTTGCATTAATTTTATCCACTTCACATAATTCTACTACTATGACATCAAACACATATTAATCAATATCATTAGACCTGTATAATCTATGATATCCGATTTATACAAATTTTGAATGTGATTAAAAACTTTTTTCTCATTTTTACTTCTATAGTTTCAAGATTTCTTATTGTTATTATCATGTTTTGACATATTACAGATAACATTTTAAGTGGTATATACACTCTATGTTTTTATGTAGAGTGTATATACCACTATGTTAGAAGATGTTATGATTTTTATATAATAACTCAATGTATTATTTGTTTTCAAGCTGATCAATTGCTAGACAAATTAAGCCAATAGACAATAAACTTATAGCGCTTTTAAATCCAATAGATTTCATAATGTTTAAAACAAGTGTAGCAACTCCCATCCCTAATCCAATTGCTTTAAATATAACTTTTCTGAATTCCTTATTCATTATCTCTTTCCCCCTAATAACTTATTTCAACTTTATACCTAATTCTATTACCATCAAATTTAAAATATAAGGTAAATTACATGTTACAGTATTTTTTCCATATTAATTTGACCACGTCCTGTTTTTCTTTTATACCCTAGTCCTTCATATAGTTTAATAGCTGGTATGTTTTCTATATCACATGCTAAGAAACTTCTTACTGCACCATTTCTATTCCCCCAATTAATTGCAAATGCTACTAAACTAAGTCCAATTTTTTTCGAGTGATAGCTAGGTTTAACTGCTACTTCTCTTACCCAAAGATTTATTCCTTTTTCGCTTTCAAAACCATATAAGCTAATACAACATATACCTATAATCTCATTATTCATCTCAGCTACAAATATATATGATTTCTCAGATTCATTCCATTCTTTTATCCATTCAGCAGTTTCTCCTCTATATCCTCTTGAATAATCCTTACACGATTTTGTAACTTCTGAAGCTATTTGGTATTCACTATTTTTTATACTTCTAATTATTAATGAATTCTGTTGTTCTAAACATATTATTTCTAAATTATTATTCCAAAAATCTACCCATTCATTTGTAATCATAAATCCTTGATCTTCCATTTCAGAAATATAATACTCAGGAATAAATTCTATATATGCTTTCTTAAGAATCTGATTCTGTGAAATTAGATTGATAGTCTTTTTTAATCCATCAAAAAAATCTTCCTTTGAATTTGTTGCCCAATATATTGTTGCTTTTTTATCTTCTATAGAATAAATAAATAAACTTTCATTGTTATTTATACATATTATTGAATTAGATATATCATTATAATCTGAAAATTCTAAAGAGGTATATTGAAACTGTTTTACTTTATCAATTATATCCTTCAATTTTTACCTCCACTAAATTTAATTATTTTTGGCTAATGTCCCTAGTGTCTTTTGACGATTCACATGGTTTTGTGGACTGTTGCAAATGTTATGTTAGTCCATGATCAATATGAACTACACTACTTAAATTAAATATTAATCACTTACCAAGTCTTTTTCTAATCTTCTTCTGACTTCTTTATTATCTATTTCATATTTTGTTAGCAACTCTAAATTACATGAAGTTGCAATTATCTCAGTTATTTCTTCAATTGTTCTTTTATCTGTTATTATATGTTCTTTAAAATATTCACTATTAAAACATTCAATATAACTATCAATTCGATTATGAATCCATGAGTTTTCTCCATCACCGCGACGATTTAACCTATCCAACAAAATATTTTTACTAGCAATTAATGTGAAATGCTTAACTGTTATTCCCTCTGACTTTAACTTACCTACAATTTCATCTAAATAACTTTTATTTATAATTGTCATAGGTACAACAATTGTCCCTCCATAATTTGAATGTATGTATGAAAGCATTTTATAATTAAATTCTCGCCAAAGATTAAAATCTTGAAAATCACTGTTCTTCAACTTTGAAGGAATATTCTCACGAATAAAAAAACCTACTTCTTCAGGGTCGTAAACATAAGAATTCTCCAGTCGTATATCTAACTCATTAGATACACTGGTTTTCCCAGATCCAAATGCACCATTAATCCATACAATCATGTAGAACCTCCTCTCTTGTAATCATATTATTGTTTTTCAACTAATGTCCTTCTATTTTGTGACATCCCACTTGGTTTTCGTAAATTGTAGGTTAGGTGATAAATTATAATTTACGTCAATAAATTCTTGAAAGACTTACACAACTTTAGACCACCCAGAATCTATTATTTTATATTTGCTCCATAGGTATGGATTAAAGGAAGACGAAATATTATAACTTCTTTTATTTGCAATTATTTCAACCCTTTTATTTTCATAATTATATAGAATTAGATTGTTTAAATCACAATTTGAAAGAGTTATATCTGCTTTACCACCATACTTATCTTCAATTTCTATATTGATATATGTACATTTTATAGCAATATTACCCTTATTAATAAATCTAAAAAAACATCTTAATTCATCATCAGTACCATATTCTTCTATTCCTTCAAGTTCAACAATCTGTGGTGATGACTTATGTTTATTATTTTCGTATATAGAATTAATTTCTTTAATATATTTTTCTTTTCTTCTATCCCAATAATTCTCATCCAAATCATCTAAATCAAATTCTCCTATTAGCTCATTTTTAAACTCATTAATTTTATCAACTGCATCCATTCTAAACCATATTTTAGATGCATCTACTGAACCTCTAATTTGGTTATAGTTAAATCCTGGCACTAATATAGCAGTATGACGTTTAGATTGTACCCATGCAGCACCCATTTCATTTAAACAAGCAGGGCTATTGTAATAATTCTCAGATAGTAAATAAATAACATGTAACTCTTTATTAAATTGTTCCTTTAAATAATCATAAATATGTTTTCCCATTGGAATACCATATCCAGAAACAGAACTACAGAATACATTTGACTTTCCTTTAAAACCAATGTCTTCTAATAACTCGACTAACACACTCACATAATCAATATCTAGGGATGAATGACTTATAAAAATCATCTTTTGATCTTGATTTGTTTTTTGCAAGTTAGAGTAGTTATCTGTATCTACAGTATTGTCTTTTATAAAATCACCATCATTCAGTAATGAATTTAAATATGACATAACAGCATCATATGCACTTGTTCCCCATGAGTTTTTTCTTGTTTTATAAACATTTATAATTTCATCATATAAAATATGTTCTTTACAATACTTAGATGTAAATATCTTAACTTTATTCATCCATAGATCGTATTCTTCTCCAGAGATATAATCGGGCATTATTAATCCAGGTTCATTAACTTTAACAAAGTTAACACTCTTAACATGCTTTCCCTGTTCAATTAATTTTTCAAGTTTCTCCTTGACTTTATTACTCATATTTCATCTCTCCTTAATAATTCAAATTTTGCAAATGAAATCAATGGAAATTTCCACTGAACAAAATTCAAATATCTTATTACTGATAACTTATTAAATGAATAATAGGAACTTAAACGGATATTCCAACATACTATTTATAATACTCTTCATCCATACCTGCTCTACTATGCTTTTATATTAACTTCATAATGATCCTCTTTGATTTCAACTAATACGAGTTCTTTTATGCTCTCATTCAACTTTAATGCTAAACTTTCAATTCCAAAAAATTCTGTGAAAGTATGACTCCCAATGATAAGATTGATTCCTTTAAACTTAGCATATTGAATAGTATATAAATTACATTCACCTGTAATGTATACATCACACTTGTTTTCAACTGCTTCCTTAAGGCAAGTTGTTGGTCCTCCATTACCACAGACTACACCCACTCGCTTCACCTTTTAGTCATTAAACCGCCAAAATTTAACTGGTTCTTCAAGTAGATTTTCAATATTTTTTACTAATTCATTAAATTCAATTTCTTTATCATATTCTGCAATTCTACCAAAATATAGCCCTTCCCATTCGTGAGTTTTTTTAACATTTTCTAATTTCAATTTTTTTAATAAACTATCATTTGTTCCAAAGTTACAGTCATCAAGTGGCAAGTGATTATAATAGTGACTTATACCATACTCTGATAGTTTTTCTATGCATGCATCTTTTAATCCATATATTTCATCCCATGCATCATGGTGTGTCACCATCATATCAACTCCATGAATTCTTGCTTTCTCTATAGTTTCAAGCGTTAGGTTAACACAATACCCTAACTTTTTAACTTTTTTATCTGCATGGTATGTAATTCCAGATTCACTAGAAAATATTTCCTTATTTGTTACATTAAAAAGTTCATTAATTCTTTCAACAATATATAAAACATCCATATACTCACCTCCAAAATTCTATATTGTTCTGTCTCCAATTCGCATTATTACCTTATTTATTTGTTTTTTCCTTAAGTTTTCTATTCTTAATATAACTTCTTGATTCTTATATAAGAATTCCTTAGACACTTTTCTCTTGGGAAATGCTATTAAAATTAATTTTTTCACCATTAAAAGTATTATTTATATATGGAAGTATGATATAAACTACTATATATACTATATTATTAAATAACTTAGAATTATATTTCTTTATGTTTTAACTTATTGTAACTATAAGTGTGCTAATTAAAACAATAGGATTCAAAGGCCCAATAACAAGTTCTTCTTTAGATAATACTTTTGGTTATTTCTTTCCTTTATTCTACATATCTTTCTAAAATCCTTTTTTTCTTACAAAAAAGCAGATGATCTATCTATAATTTTCAAATATTCTTCTGGATCAGGTATTGGTATAGTTGTGTTTTCATCTACTAATTTTTATATTTCATAGAATTCAATCGTCAACTTTCTACAATATATTTATTTTTACTACTATAAAATATATCTAATAAATTATATATATATTATTCCATATCTTCTAAATCATCAGGGTATAATATAGTATTAAATATTTCACCTGTATCTGAGTCTTTCGCATTTATTTTAAAATTTACTTCTTCTGCAGGTACTCCTTCATATATATGATACATAGCTGTAGTCATTGCAACTCCAAATACTGCCATACTATCAAAACTTTCTTCAAATTTCTTTTTATCTACCTCTAAAGTAACCTCTTTAAAGTTGTCATCATATTTTACATCATTTATAGAAGGTGTATCTTCTGAAGCTTTAAGTTCTTCAAAATATTCTAACACAGTATCTTTAACTTCTTTTACTAATTCTTTGTGTTTCGTTTTAGTCATTTTTACTGTCATAGAGCCATCATCATTCACTTTAACATCTTTAATCCCTTCTTCTTTTATTTCTTCCATTTCTTTATCTATATCTTCACCTTCAAACATTGATGCTGGAAGTGTTATTGTTACATTTAAAAGCCCTTTATCTACTTCTAAGTCCTCATTTTCATTTGATTCTTCATTACCTTCATTTATTTCTTTCTCTTGGTTGCTCTCTTTAGATGTATCATCATTACTTGAATTTCCACATGCAGTTATTGTTATCATTACTAAGCATAATAATATAGCTATTATTTTTTTCATTTTAAATCCTCCTTAAATTTTTATATATATATTTTTATTGTAAATTGCTTATTTTATTTCTACATTCTTAAGTGGTTCAGTTGCTTTAGAATTTCTTATAGCAACGATATATTGAAAAAACTCTAACATACTCTCTTCTAGTTTATCATTATTAAAGTCAGGAGACATTTTTATATCAGAAAAAGGTGTTCCATCACTATTTAATTTATAAATATTAAAATCATTATCTATTAAATTATTTGTTTCTTTAATTTCTGGGAAAATGAAACTAAAGTCATTATTATCATAACTCCCACCTTTTAAGGGGAGCATTTGATTGCAATCATCATAATTATATACTATAGTTAATATTTCATCTTTAAACAAGGAATCTTCTTCATTTAGATATGAAGCAAACCACTTTACATCATTATGTGGATTTTGATAGGTATGACTCATACCCCATTGTCCATAGTATTTCCCCTTAGGCAATTCTTGTTGAATACATTTAAAATTTTCATAAATCATTTTATCTCTAGTATTATTCCAATTAATCTGATTATCTTGATGTTCATAGGCTTCAAATGAATATATAATATTTTTATTTACAAGTTTAAATTCTGAAAAGTTTTCATCCAGATATTCTTTATATATACTTTCTTTCTTAATTATATCTTTTTGTAATTTCAATGAGGTTTCAAATGCTCTTTTATCTCTAGGGCTATCAATTTTATCAAATGTATTTTGAATATTTTCCACGCTTTCTTTTATTTGTTCTGGTATTTCTTTTTTAGGTAAAACATCTAACAAAAACTTATATGCATTAGCTGTTGAATGTTCTATATCTACTCCTATTACTTTAATTTTCTTAGACTTAGGTAAACTTTTATTGTATTCATATAATTTCTTCCAATGATTATATCCATCTTTATTCCATGCAAATGTACCTTTAAGTGGTTCATACATTTCTTCTAATATTTGAATATCACCAGTATCTAAATACTTATTTATAAAATGAGCATTACTATAAGAATTTTCTAGTAAATAATATTTAAAGTCTGCTTTTTCTTTAAAGTATTTTAAAAATTTCATTTCTAATTCTGCATTAGCTTTAACTCCATGCATTTCTGCAGTAAAAAATATTTCTTTTCCTTTTAGATCTGAATCCATTATTTCTAAATCTTTAAATTCGTTTTCATCTTTTAAGTCTATTTCACTATAATTTTTTTGTAAATATTCTTTTATTAATTCATCTTCACTAGTTACTGCTTGTTCTGTATTTTCATTATTACATCCAATTAATGTTATAATTAATACTAAAATTAGAATTAAATATTTAATTTTATTCATCATAATCCCCATTCCTTTATTTTTTAATTATTTTAGATTCAGTCTTTACTGAACCTAAAATAGCATATATAAATATTAAAATACAAATTATTAAAGATAAAATCATGATTATACTTATTAAATTGTGTGTATTTATTTATTTAGTTAACAACTCTTCTAATGGTCTATATGTACTTATCTTTTTTATTTCTTCTTTCATAATACTATTATCCTTTTTAAATACTTTATAAGCTTTGGCTCCTTCTTCTGATGTGAGTACTCTATATTGATTATCTTTAAATTCTATAGCACAGTTATTTTCAATCGCTATACCTATAACATCATATTTCATAATTTTTTTTGCAAAATCTTCTTCTCTATTATCTTCATTATAATGTGGACAATGCATTGCTTTTATAAAACCTAATGCATTAAGTTTTATATAATTCCATTCTTCTCTTCCATCCAGAAAACTCATAGAATCACTATGACCACTTTCGAACCAACAAATTGATCCTGCACTCAAACCACTCAATATTGTTCCTTTTTCCCAGGCTTTTTTTAATGCTTTATCAACCTTTTTTTCCTTCCAAATTTCTAACATTGTTTTCGTATCTCCACCACCAACATATATAATATCTGAGTCCATTATTTTATATTCAATTTCAGATTCTTTAATATTTTCATCTATCAATTTTAGAACATCTACTTTACATCCTAACTTTTCTCCATAAACTTTACTGAATGCTTCAATATATTCTTTTGGCTCACCACTTGCTGTGGGAATAAATAATGCTTTTGGTGTTTGTTTCATTGTGGATTTAACAATCTCTTTATCTATTTTAATTGTTTCAAGATTTTTAATCTCTCCTCCACCAATTGCTACTATCTTTTTCATTATAATAACCTCCCTAACTAATGCCTAAAGTTTTTATATTTTACAAATGTATTCCAATAATTTCTCTACTGATTCACAGCAATCATTTTTTATATTAAGTGTAGATTCTTCCTCTTTACAGACATTTCATAATCTAACAATGATTGACCATAAATTAACTAAATTTTACGTTATCATACTACGTAGTTTAAAAAAGATACGGTATAAAAGAAATTAAAATTATTTAATTTAACTCTAAAGATTAAAGCTTTTATATCTATTGTGATTTTTTCCACTTTCGTATTTTTGTTCTAAATGATTTAAAAGGTGAAACAGTATTTATGTGAATCCACTTCCATATTGGCCAATTAGAAGGAGTTGATGACGACCACTTTCTTCCTCCTTTCTGAAATAATTCTAAATCTGTATAACTATTAACTAATTCAATAATTTCATGTTCTGCCTTTATAAACATAGTACTCAACTCTTTAAGTGTATATCTCTCGTATTTTTTATAAAAACTTTGATATAAGCCATTAAGATTATTCCATTTATAATCTGGAGTTGGCGTGATAACAACTTGTCCCTGCTGTTCTTGATTCTCCCAATCAAAAATGAGATTCATCCATCCCAACTGATAAGCAATCATTTGAGCAGGTGTTCTGTCAACTCCATCAATCAACTTATCTTTATCTTTTTCATTAATATCATTAAATTCTTGGATAAATAATTTTGCACGCTTTGAAATTTCTAAAATCAACTCTTGTCTATTTTGATACCCTGCCAATTTAACACCTCAATTTCAAATTGATATCTATTAAATTATTTTACACCTTTTATTTGTACCTTCAACTACTAGTGAAGTTATTATATTATGTAGCTTAAAAAATTTATATCTCAAAAAGTTTAAAGTTTATTTATCAAATTTAACAGCTAAATTATCTAACGCACCATCAGTTACTCTATATACTGTCCATTCGTCCATTGGAATAGCTCCCATTTGCTTATAAAATTCAATTGAAGACTTATTCCAATCTAGACACCACCATTCTAATCTTCCACACTTTCTTTCAACTGCCAATTTAGCAAGATAAGAAAGCATGATTTTTCCCATGCCCTTTCCTCTCATTTCAGGTCTAACATATAAATCTTCTAAGTAAATGCCTGGTCTTCCTAAAAAAGTAGAAAAATTATGAAAGAATAATGCAAAAGCTACTGGTTCATTTTTGTATTCACCAATAATAACCTCAGCAGTTTTCTTTTTAAACAAAGAATCCATTAAAATTTCTTCTGTTGCTACAACTTCATGTAACAATTCTTCATAATCAGCTAATTCCTTTATAAATTTTAAGATCAACGGAATATCTTTTTCCTTTGCAAATCTTATTTTAAAATCCTTCAAACTAGTACTAATTAACATTTTCATACCTCCAGTGTCTAATTAAATTAAAACATATTTATCTACTATGTCATTATAAGTTTCTATAAGCATCATTAAAATTCCTTTAATTTATTCTATAAAATATAATAACACTTTAACAATCATTATTTTTATTAAAAAAGTAATATCATAAAACTCAATTTTACGTTATAATACTACATAATTTATAAATAACATACCAGATAAGAACTTTGTTATGTTCATAATTTCTTATTAAAGCATATAATGCGATTTGCTTCAGTAAATCCAACTTTTATATGAAAATTCAAACTATCTATATTAGCAAGCTCGCAATCACTCCCAAATTCTATACTGTTATTCTCCTTTGTGCATAACTCACATTGTTCAATCAACTTCTTAGCTATACCTTGTTTACGATATTGCTTATCGGAATATATACCTTCAAGATAACCAACAGGACTACTTTCTGTTCCTTAAACATAATCAAAACGCAATTGACATTGAGTAAACCCTATATACTTATTATCAATTAAGCAGAAGAAAACAGCAGCATTTTTATCATTCATTACACCTCTTTTAATATAAATAATCTTTGCTTTTCATTAAATTACTACTGACCACTTTAACTATGAACTAACAATATGCTTTTTTTTAAATATTACTTTTTATTCTGTATTCTTCGATATATTCCTCAAAATCTAATACTTCAATTCCAAAATTATATATAATAAAATTATTATATTACGTAGTTTATAAAAATTAAGTAAGTATTGTTCAACTTACTTTGTTTGCTTTTTAAATGATTTAGAAAAAACTAAATCTACTATAAAATAAGCAATTACCCATATTATTATATCCAATATTAACTTTATCAAATTAAAATCTTGAGTAAGTACATTGTAAGATAAACCAGTTGTTACACCAATTAATTTTGCAATGAAGTAAATAATTAAAAATTTAATAATTCCATTATTTCTCAATACATTCTCCTCCTATAATATTTCTGAATGATAATTGATACCACATCACTATAAACTTCTATGAATATCATTAAAACCCTTTAATTATATATGTTTTTTTACAATTCAAAAGTTAATAAATACTCTATAATATTTTAAAACTTAAGGTGTTATATATCTATTGTAGTATACAGTAAGTACTATGATGGTTTAATGATAATTTATATTTAAATTATTATTTATAACTAATCTTATTAATACTTATTTAAAATAACTCATACAATTAAATTGAGGTGATATTATGAACAAAGTTGCAATATATCTTCGTAAATCACGTGCTGATGAAGAAGCAGAAAAACAAGGTGCAGGAGAAACATTATCTAAGCATAGAAAAATACTTCTTAAAGTAGCTAGAGAACAAAACTTAAACATAATTAAAATTAGAGAAGAAATAGTTTCTGGTGAAAGCATGGTCCATAGACCAGAAATGCTTGAATTACTTAAAGAAATAGAAAATAAAATATATGATGCTGTATTAGTTATGGATGTAGACAGACTTGGTCGTGGTAACATGCAAGAACAAGGACTTATATTAGATACTTTTAAGAAAAGTAACACTAAAATAATAACACCTCGTAAAACATATGACCTTAAAGATGAATGGGATGAAGAATATAGTGAGTTTGAAGCCTTTATGGCAAGAAAAGAATTAAAACTTATAAATAGAAGACTCCAAAGAGGTAGGATTCGTTCTATAGAAGAGGGAAATTATATATCACCTAGACCTCCCTTTGGATATAAAATAGAAGAAGGTAAAAATTATAGAAGTCTTATCCCACATTCTGAACAAGCTCCCATTGTAAAGCTAATATTTGACTTATACACGAATAAAAATATGGGGGGGAGTAGGATAGCTAATGAGCTAAATAAGCTTGGATATAAAACATATACAGGCAAGAATTGGGGCTCTAATCATGTTATTCATCTAATCAAGAACCCTATATATAATGGTAAAATTGTATGGAAGAAAAAAGATATTAAAAAGTCTACTAGACCTGGTCAAATAAAAGAATCTAGAGAAAGACCAAGAAGCGAATGGATTATATCAGAAGGAAAGCACCATGCTCTAGTATCTGATAAAATATTCAATAAAGCTCAAATGATACTTAAAAACAAATCACATGTTCCTTATAAAATAAAAGGAAATATTTCTAATCCTCTTGCTGGCATTATAAAATGTAGTATTTGTAATAAAAATATGGTACTTAGACCTTATAAAAATAAAGACAGCCAAATAATGTGCTATGGATCATGTGGAAATAAATCTTCTAAACTTAAATATGTAGAAAAAAGTATATTAGATAGTCTTGAATCTTGGTTAAAACAATACCAAGAGAAATGGGAAAACAAAAATATAGTAAAAAGTGATGATGGAATAGAAATTTATAATAAAGCTTTAAATAAATTAGAAAAAGAGTTAGATCAAACTATAAAACAAAAAAATAATTTACATGATTTACTTGAAAAAGAAATTTATGATGTAGATACTTATATGGAAAGATATAATCTAATATCTAATAAAATAGATGAACTCAAAAGTAATATAAAAAGCACTAATATAAGCATAAAACAATCTCATGAGCAATTAATAGATAAAAGAGATATAATACCTAGAGTTAAACATGTATTAGCTTTATACGACGAATTAGACGATGCTGAACAAAAGAACATACTTCTTAAATCTGTTATAGAATATGCAATATATTATAAAAAGAAGTCCTGGCGAAATGACAAATTTGAACTTAATCTAAAACCTAAAATATATACCCCTAACTGTTGATAAATAGTTAGGGGTAATTCATTGCCTTCTTTATCTACTCCAATAGGATCTTGAAGATAAATTTCAGATTTAATCTTTTTATCAGACCTTAAGCACATTAATATTTCATTTTCTATACATCTTGCTGCATATGTTGCTAGTCTGGTACCTTTGTTTCTATTAAAAGTAGATATACCTTTAATTAGTCCAATTGTTCCTATAGAGATTAAATCATCTACTTCTTTTCCACAATTATGATATTTTTTCACAATATGTGCTACTAAACGCAAATTATGTTCAATCAAAATATTCTTTGCATCTTCATCACCTTGTTCATATAAGATTAAGTATTTTGTTTCATCCTCTTTGCTAAGTGGCTGAGGAAATGAATTATTATTAGAAATATAACCTAGAAAAACTGAAACAGGCTTAATGAGATTTAAAATCATAAAGAGAAGCGAAGCCCACATTAATTCACACACCTCCAATATATTATTCCACATTATAAGGTATGCTTTTAAAGTACACTATGTGCAAGTCTCAATTTATTTTTCTAAATTTATTTTTTTAATTATCTTATTAAATACTTCCACTGCAGTAGACGAACTATATTTATGTCCTATATCTTCTACGATTACAGTTACTGCATATTTTGGATTATCACTTGGTGAAAATCCTGTAAATAATCCATTATTATTTATATTATTTTTTTGAGCAGTTCCTGTTTTACCTGCTGCTCCTCCATATTCTGATAAATCTAAATTGCTTGCAGTACCCACTTCAACTACAGATTTCATATAGTCTTTAATTATTTCAGCATAGGATCTATCAAAAATCCACTCATCGTTTTCTCTCTCAAATTGCATTGATATATCACCTTTGTTTGTAGCATAGCCTTTTATTATAGACATATCTTTTTTAATCCCATTATTAGCAATAATCATTGTTAAATTATGAATTTGAAGTGGAGTTAATTTTATATGTTCTTGACCTAATGCTAAATTCCCTATGCCAGGTCCTAATACTTTTTCTAATTTTGAAACTTCTCCCTTTTCTTCTATATCAAGATCAAGATCTATATCTACCTTGTTTGTTAAACCTATCCTTTCTACTGTTTCTAAGATTTTCTTGCCACCTAAAATATTAGCTAACTCTATAAATATGCTATTACAAGATACAGTAAAAGCCTCTTTTAAGTTTATTTCACCATGAACTACATTATCATGACAGGAGAATGGTTCTTGACCCTCAGCTAACGTTATACTTCCATTACATTCAAATTTTTGTTCTAAATCTATTCCATCTTCAAGTGCTGATAATAGTATTACAGTTTTAAATGTTGATGCAGGATAATATGGAACTTGTATAATTCTATTCATCTGTTCACTATCTTTTTCCTTGTTACTGTCTCCTATATTATTTAAATCAAAATCAGGTTGACTAGTTAAAGCTAAAATATCTCCACTTTCTACATCTGTAACTATTACAGCACCTTTATATTCTTTTTCTTCCATAGCTTCTTCAACTATTTGTTGTATATTATAATCAATTGTTAGCTGAATAGAATTTCGAATAGTATCATTATTTTCATTAACTTCTAAATAATCATCTTTACTGCTTAATAATCTGCTTTTACCATCTAAAATTACTTTTAATTTTGTATTGTTTGATTTAGAAAGTAAAGAATCATATTCCTTTTTTATTCCAATTCCAACTCCATTTTCATTTACATAACCTATAACATGAGTTAGTAAATTATTTTCACTATATTCTTTAGTTTCGTCTACTATAATACCATTTTTAACATTATTAATATTATCTTTAGCTGGTATCTTCAACATATTATTTTTAGTATTTGAAATATATTTATCCAATTCTTCTTCTGACAACTTTATTTTATCTAATAAATATAATTGATAATCTTTATTGTCTTTAATTGTTTTTAACGAAGTATATATATATTTCTGAGTACCTTTATTAGTAAGAGGAACCATATTTCTATCAAAAATTGTACCTCCTTGAGATGTAGTTAACTCATAATCTCTCTGTTGTTCGGCTTTTTGTTTTAATTTTGGTCCTGTAAATAGCTGTATCCAAGATAACCTAATTATATATGCTACAAAAATAATTAAAAATATTTTAAAAAATAACGACAATCTCTTATTTGTTTTAGTCATAAAATACCTCCATGATGTTTTATTATAGTATTTCCAAAACATCATGGAGGTATAATATTTTTTTTAACTTTTTACTTATTTTGCTTTTCAGAAACAATTGATTTTACTTTTGTAACCATTAAATCAATTGCCACCTTATTATAACCACCTTCTGGTATTATTATATCTGCATATCTCTTACTCGGTTCAATAAATTGTAAATGAGCTGGTCTTACTGTAGTTAAATACTGATCAATCACAGATTCAAGAGTTCTTCCCCTATCTGTAATATCTCTTAATATTCGTCTTATAACTCTTACATCTGAATCGGTATCAACAAATATTTTAATATCTAATAAATCTCTAATTCTTTCATCTTCTAATATCATTATCCCTTCTACAATAATAATATCTCTACTTTCAACTCTTATAGTAGTCTCTTTTCTATTATGTTTTTCAAAATCATAAATAGGTTTCTCAATTGTGTTTTTATTCATTAGACTTCGTAAATGCTCTATAAAAAGATCATTATCAAATGCTAATGGATGGTCATAATTAGTTTTTGTTCTTTCATTAAAATTTAAATGGCTTTGATCCTTATAATATGAGTCTTGCTCTATTATTAAAATATTTTCTTTAGGAAGTGAATTAAATATTGCCTGTGCTACTGTACTTTTGCCTGAACCAGTTCCACCAGTTATTCCTATTAATATAGGTCTATTCAAATGTATCATTCCTCTCTAGCTTTTCTTATCATATCCCATTTTTCTACGGGCTTATTAACCTTTATTTTAAATATTTGTTTTGCACGTGGTGCTACATCAATTTCTTTGCCTTCTTCATCAAACATTTCAGTGATTTCTTGATTATAAAAACCTTTATTAGGACCAAAAATTTCAATTTTATCATTTTTAAATACTCTGTTTCTTTGTTCAACAGTTGCAAGCTTATTTTCTTTATCATAATCTAAAATCAAACCTATAAAATCATAGTTTCTTATATAAGAACTAGATCCATATAATTGATCCTCACTATTAGGTTTATCAAAATAAAACCCTGTTGTAAAATCCCTGTAACTTGCTTTTTTAATTTCATTTAACCATTCTTTATTGTACTTATAATTTTTAGTATCTTTTAAATAAGCATCAATTGCCATCCTATATGACCTTATAACTGTAGCTACATAGTATGAACTCTTCATACGTCCTTCTATTTTAAGACTTTTTACGCCTGAATCTATAAGCTTTGGAAGATGTTCTATCATACATAAATCTTTTGAATTAAATATATAAGTACCTTTATCATCCTCATAAACTGGATAATATTCTCCTGGTCTTTTTTCTTCGACTAAGTTATATTTCCAACGACATGCTTGTGCACATTCACCTCTATTAGCATCTCTCCCTACCATATAATTACTAAGTAAGCACCTTCCAGAATAAGAAATACACATTGCACCATGAACAAAAGCTTCTATATCTAGAGTATCTAGAGTATTATTTTTTATATTTTCTATTTCTTCAAGAGACAATTCTCTTGCAACTACAATTCTTTTTACTCCTTGCTGATGCCAAAAATTAGCTGTACTATAATTAGTTGTATTAGCCTGTGTACTCAAATGTATTTCCATGTTAGGTACAACTTTCTTTACAATTGAAAAAACTCCAGGATCAGCTACTATAAAAGCATCTACATTTGCTTTTTCTAAATCTAATATATATTTTTCTAAACCTTCTAAATCCTCATTATGCGGAATAATATTTAGTGTTATATATACTTTTTTATCTCTTTCATGTGCATACTGTACTCCAGATTTTATCTCATCTATAGAAAAGTTTTTAGCTTTAGCTCTAAGACCAAATTCTTCTCCTCCTAGGTATACTGCATCAGCACCATAATTTATTGCCATTTTTAATTTTTCTAAATCTCCTGCTGGTGCTAATAATTCAATATCTTTCATCTATTTTCACTCTCCTTATATGATAAAGCAACCCCATCTCCAATTGGTATAATACTTGTTGTAAGTTCTGAATGATTAGATATATCATCTAAATATTCTCTCATTCTTCTTACTATTGTCTTTTTTCTTCTAACAACTAAATCATCATTTGCTACCATACCTTTAAAAAGAACATTGTCAGACAAGATTATACCTTTATCTTCAAGCATATTTATACAATAAGGTAAAAACTCCATATACTTTCCTTTAGCTGCATCTATAAATATAAAGTCAAACTTTTTATTTAACTTAGGTAGTATGTCTTTTGCTTCACCATGCTTTACTTCTATATTTTTTATTCCTGACTTTTCAATATTTTCATTTGCAAGTTTAACCATATTTTCTTGTCTTTCTATAGTTATAATATTTCCTTCTTTTATACTATTACTCATTACTATAGATGAATATCCTATTGCCGTACCTATCTCTAATATATTTTTAGAATCTTTTATTTTTAAAATAACTCTCATAAATTCGGCAACTTCTGGATGAATTATAGGTATATTATTCTCTTGGGCAAATTCTTCTAACTGAACCAAAAAACTGTCTCTTTTTGGTAATACACTTCTTATATAATCTTCTATATAATCTTTGTTTATATTACTCAAATAAATCTCTCCTCAATTCACACTAATAATACGTGGTCTATTATACCACGTATTATTAGCAAATAAAATTAAATTATTTTCCATTTTTAACTTTTAAAAATTCATTGTAATCATCTGTAAAAAAGTGTTCTCCACTTCCATCCTTTTTTAATACATAAAATATATAATCAGTATTTTCTGGATTTAAACTAGCATTTATAGATTCTATTCCTGGTGAACATATAGGTCCAACTGGTAAACCTTTGTTCTTATATGTATTATAAATAGAATCTACCTCTAAATCATCATATGTTAGCTTTTCTTTTCTATTTTCTAATGCATATTGTATAGTAGCATCAATTTGCAATGGCATGTCTATTTTTAATCTATTATAAATAACAGATGAAACTAAATTTCTATCCTTATCTACTTTTGCTTCTCGTTCTACTAATGAAGCTAATGTTATTAATTCATAAACACTTAAATCTAATGGAATTTCTTTATTTTTTATTATTTCATTATATTTATTGTTAAATTCATCTAACATTCTTTTGATAATTTCATACTCTGTTGAGTCTTTATATATTTGATAAGTATTTGGATATAAATAACCTTCCATATTCATCTTTTCAGGTATGTCATTTAAAAATTTATATTCTTTTGAAAACTTTTCAATATCATAAGTTAAATCTATAAATTTATCTTTATTGATAATATTTTCATTTGCTAATTTTTCTGCTATTTCTTCAATAGTAAAACCTTCTGGAATTGTGAATTTAATTGTCTCTCCATCTTTTCCTCCTACAACTAACTTATTTAGAATTTCTTCAGGAGTCATGCTAGAATCAAATTCATAAAATCCAGCTTTAAGTTTTCCCTCTGTACCTTTTATACGAGATACTATTCTAAATACATTCTTATCTCTTATTAAATTATTTTCTTTTAATATTTTAGCTATATCACTAGTAGTACTTCCAGATTGTATTTCAACTTTTACACTCTTTTGTTCTCCATCAGATGACACTGGTCGAGTATTTAACTCATAATAATACTTCAATCCTCCTAAAACAATTATTAATAGTACTACACTAATTATTAAAACTTTAACCATTTTATTCATTAATCTACCCCTCAATAATTTCTATTATATTAATTTAATTATATAATTTAAATATCTTTTTTACAAGATATTTAAAGAAAAGCGAAAATCAGTACTGATTTTCGCTTTTCTTTGAGCATAATACATTTATTTTAATATTTCTTTATAAACTAATCATAAATGGTACTAAAATTGGTACTGATGTTGAAAGTATAACTCCTGTTACAAATGAAATTATAGCAGTCTTTGGATTAGTAGCTTTTGCAATAATAGGCAAAGTAGTATCCATTGCAGTTGCACCAGATGGTGCTATTGCTTCTAAATCACCTATATATTTAGCTACTATTGGTATCAATATTAAAGCCAATATCTCCCTTACTACATTAGATAAAAATGATAATGTACTAAGCTCTGGAGAATAGTTTGCAAGCATCATAGATGATAATGTATACCATCCAAGACCTGCTCCTACAGCTCCTGATTCATTTACTGGAAATCCTAATAAGAATCCTGCTATTATAGCTCCAAAGACACTTCCTAATATAATCATAAAAGGTATTAATAAAATTTTGAATCCAATTTTTTTTATTTTTGTAAGTACGTCTATATTTATTCCTATGTCTATACCTACAAAAAATAAAAGTATACATAAGCCTATATCTATAATGATATCAGAATGATTTATTATAAAATCAGGTTCAAGAAAAAAACCAACTAATATACCCCCAATTACAGATAATATAACCTTAATACTCATATCAAACTTCCCCCTCTTTTTCTTCTTCATCAGTCATATCATTCTTATTAAAAATAAAGCGTCTTATTATCATTACAAAACCAACACTTAGTGCAATTGAAAAAACAGAAAAAATAAAAGCTTGATATCCTAGTGTAAAAAATGAAGAAATTACTTCTTTGTCGCCTCCAATTTTTATTCCCATTACAAACAATAATATTAAAATAGAAATTGATTGTATTGAGATTAACTTGTCTAAAATATTCTTATGTACAAAATCTTTATATCCTATATATGCACCTACCAATATTATTGATAGATATAGAATAAGTCTTAAAGTCATAACACTCCCCCCAATTTATCTAAATTTACAGCCACAGCAGAAGCTGTGACTGTAAAATTTATATTTCCATTATTATTGGTAATATCATAGGATTTCTCTTTATTTTCTGATATAAATAATTTCTTAAAGAATCCCTTACCCTAGATTTAAGGGTAGACCAATCTGTGATTTGATTTTTTTCACAATCTAATAAAACATTTCTAACTACATTTTTTGCTTCTACCATAAGATCTTCAGATTCCCTTACATATACAAATCCTCTAGAAACTAAATCTGGCCCTGAAACAACCTTGCCATCTTCTTTCTTAATAGTTACAACCACAACTATTAATCCATCTTCAGAAAGATGTTTTCTATCTCTTAAAACTATGTTACCAACATCTCCTACTCCTAGACCATCAACTAATATATGACCTGAAGGTACATTTCCATTAAGTTTAGCATCCGACCTACAAACCTCTAATACTGAACCATTCTCAAGTATAAATATATTATCTCTATCAAGTCCTAAATCTTCAGCTAACTGGGCATGTTGTTTTAAATGTCTATACTCACCATGAACCGGTATAAAATACTTAGGTTTTATTAATGAATGTATCAATTTCAATTCTTCTTTGCAGGCATGACCAGATACATGTACATCTGCTAATGCCTCATATATTACGTTTGCTCCTTTTTTAAATAATTGATTTATAACTCTAGCTACTGTTTTTTCATTTCCAGGTATTGGTGTAGCAGATATAATTACTAAATCACCAGGAATTAATTCCATTTTTCTATGGTCAGAAAAAGCAAGTCTTGATAATGCAGCCATAGGCTCTCCTTGACTACCAGTAGTTATAATAGTTATTTTATTATCTGGGTATTTATTCATATCATTTATATCAATAATTGTTCCTTCTGGAATATCTAAATACCCAAGTTCAGTAGAAACCTTAACTACATTTATCATGCTCCTACCTGATACAACAATCTTTCTATCAAACATAACAGCAGCATTAACAATCTGCTGAATTCTGTGAACATTTGATGCAAAAGTTGCTACAATTATTCTACCTTCAGCATCCATAAATATATCATTAAAAGTATTACCAACTGTTTTCTCACTCATTGTAGATCCGGTTCTCTCTACATTTGTACTATCTGCAAGTAAAGCTAATACCCCTCTGCTACCTAAGTCAGCAAATCTATTTAAATCCATCATTTTACCATTTATAGGTGTATAATCAATTTTAAAATCCCCTGTGTGAACTATAGCACCTTCAGGTGTATGAATAGCTAATGCAACTGCATCTGGAATACTATGATTAACTCTTATATATTCTACAACCATAGAACCAAGTTTTGTCTTTTGACCTGCTTTTACAATATTTAAGTTTGCATTTTTTATACCTTTTTCATTAAGTTTATTTTCTACTAATCCTAATGTTAATTTTGTTCCATAAACAGGTGTACTTACTTTTTGTAATACATATGGTAATGCTCCTATATGATCTTCATGTCCGTGAGTCAATACAATAGCTCTTATTTTATCTTTATTTCTTTCTAAATATGTTATATCAGGAATTACTACATCTATACCTAACATTTCATCTTCTGGAAATATTATTCCACAATCTACTACTATAATATCATTCTTATATTCAATAACTGTTATATTTTTTCCAATTTCATATAATCCGCCTAATGGGATTATCTTAACTTTAGGTGTTTGTTGTTTTCCCACCTTATCACTCTCCTTAACAAATCTACTATCTATTGTATCGATCCTTTGACATTTAATAAAATTACTCTTATATGGAAATCAATGCTACTTAAATATTTAACTTCTCTTTTCATTACATGATTCACAGTATCCAAAAAATTTCACATTGTGATCTACTATTTTAAATTTACTTTCATTTTCGATTTTTTCTTCAAGATTATCTAATAAATCAATTTCAACTTCAAAAACCTCTCCACATTCTAAACATATTAAATGATGATGTTGATGATCATTAGTGTTAGTATTAAGTTCATATCTATTACAACCATCATTAAAATTTATTTTTCTAACGACTTCTAACTCATCTAATAGTTGTAAAGTTCTATATACAGTAGCAAGACCTACTTCTGGATATTTATCCTTAACCATATCATATACTTCTTCCGGACTAAGATGGCTACCTGTATTCTCTACAAATACATCATATATTACTCTTCTTTGAGTAGTAAGTTTGTATCCTTTTTCTTTTAATTTTGTTCTCAACACTTCAAATAATGATTCCATTTAATCACCCGTTTCCCTTAAATATACTATAATCATATATCTTTATTAGTTGAATGTCAATATCAACTAATATTAATACTCAATTGATAATAATATTAGTTATGCTTTACTATTCTTTTTCATCTAAAAGCTCTAAATATAAAGTACTTACTTCATCAAATTCTTTTTGGCTTTCAATCTCAGATAAAAAAGATTCTCCATTTTCATCATAACCTACTTTTAATAAAAGTGATTCTTCTATATCATCTGGCTGTATTACAGCATACTCATCATCATCAACTTCAAAGAAATCAACGATTTCAAAATTATGCTCAACACCATTTTCATCTAAAAACTTAAATTTTTCCATTTCTTATTTCTCCTTTCTACTTATTGTATCCAAATAAGTCTGTAATATATATATTGCAGCTAATTTATCTACAACATTCTTTCTTTTTTTTCTAGAAACATCTGCTTCTATGAGAGTTTTTGTGGCAGAAACTGTAGATAACCTTTCATCTTGATAGACTATATCTATATCAATATATTTTTTTAATTTTTCTGCAAATTTTTTTACTTTTTCTCCTTGAGGCCCTAAAGTATTATTCATATTTTTTGGAAGCCCTATAACTATTTTTGATACATGCTTTTCATTTATTATTTCTACAATTTCTTGCAAATCTTTTTTTATATTTGTTCTTTTAATAGTTTTTATACCTTGAGCAGTAAAACCCAATGGATCACTTACAGCAACTCCAACAGTTTTATCACCTACATCTAGACCTAATAACCTTCCCATTTAATCATTCCTTAAATTATTTTTATACAAAATTCACTACAATATTTCCCACAATAACCACATAATACACATTTATTTAAATCTACAATTGATTTACTATTCTTTATACTTAATGCATTGTGTTTACATGCACTTACACATTTTCCACATCCAATACACCATTCAGCTATATGAAGTTTCCTATTAGTATTTCTTATTTTAGCTTTTAAATTACTATCAATATATCTTTTATTTAATAAGTTTATATTTGCATCTATTTCAGCTCTAGATTGAAGTCCTATTGCTATAGAATTTATTTCTTTTATATCTTGTACAAAATTAAATGCCTCTTCAACGTTATTTAGTAAGTGTCCACCACCTAAAGGTTTCATTCCATATATACCTTTACCAGCATTATGACATTTTTTAATTGCTTTTATCATATCTAAAGTTGTTCCATCTTGAATTCCAATACCTAATTTATTTATTATTGGATGAACTACTTCTATTTCATCATATTTAAGTGCAGCTAAAACTCCTTCAACTCTATGAGTTGAAATTCCTATTGCTCTTATAAGTCCTTTTTCCTTAGCTTTTAAAAAATACTCTATTGCTTCAAAATGTCCTTTAATAGTATGTTCACTTTCTTGCTCATGTAACAAAAATAAATCTATGTAATCTGTATTTAATTCTCTTAAAGCCTTATCTAAACTTTTTTTTGCTGTATCTTTAGAATAGGAATAAGATTTTGTAGATATAACAAATTCTTTTCTATTTATTTTCTCCAAAAATTTATTTATATGTCCATAATTATTATATAATTCTGCAGTATCTAAAAAATTAATCCCTTTATCAAACCCATATTTAATAAGTTCTGCACCTTTTTCATATGAAAAATTTCTTTGAAGAGGACTAATAGTAAGCGATCCAAAACATAATCTAGATACCTCTATATTAGTATTTCCTAACTTAACCGTTTCCATATTTTCACCTATCTTTATTGTATCATATATTTCCAAAATATAATATATTTATAAAAAATAAAGCGGTATTTGATTTATCAAATACCGCTATTTTTATAATATTATTTATTCTTTAAATAACTTTTCAATAACTCTTCTAATAAATCATCTCTTTCCATTTTTCTAATTTTACTTCTAGCATTGTTATGGCTTGTTATATAAGTAGGATCTCCAGATAAAATATAACCTATCATTTGATTTATAGGATTATAACCTTTTTCTTCTAAGGCATGATATACATATACTAAAATATCCTCTGCTTTATTCTTATCATCTTCTGACACATTAAATTTCATTGTCTCATTTATATCACTCACAAAAAACACCCCTCTTTTTATAACAATCTTATATTATTATTATATATCAATAATACTCTTACTTCAATGAGATTTATTTATTTAACTGAGATTCTACTAATGATTTAACTAAATCTAAAGCTTCTTCAATTTTAGAAGATTCATTTCCTCCAGCTTGAGCCATATTAGGTCTTCCACCTCCACCTCCTCCGGTTATCTTTGCAACTTCTCTTATTATATTGCCACAATGAATACCAGATTTAACTGCATCTTCAGTAGCAGTAGCTATAAAATTCACTTTTCCATTTTTTTCAGTAGATAAGACTATTACTGCTTTGTCTAATTTTTCTTTAATTTTATCTCCTAATTGTCTTAAGCCATCAATATCAATACCGTCTATTTTCTTTGTTACTACATTTACACCATTTATATTATAAACATTTTCTAAAATATTATCTAATTTTGAATTTGCAAGTTTAGAATTAAGACTATCTATTTGTTTTTGTAAGTTTCTTACTTCATCCATTATATCATGAGCCTTATCTATTAAATTATCTTTATTAGTTTTCAAAACATCTGATAGAGTATTTAGTTTATCGTTAAGTGACAAATTAAATTCGTATGCTTTCCTTCCAGTTATTGCTTCAATTCTTCTAACACCTGATGCTATTCCTGATTCTGTTAATATTTTAAACATACCTATTTGACTAATATTATTAACATGAGTTCCTCCACATAATTCAATTGTATAATCATCCATTTTTACTACTCTTACTTTTTCACCATATTTTTCATCAAATAATGCAGTTGCTCCCATATCTTTTGCCTTATTAATAGAAGTTTCTACTACTTCTACACCTAATGAATTCCAAATCTTTTCATTGACTTCTCTTTCTATTTTATTTAATTCATCTTTAGTTAAAGATTCAAAATGAGTAAAGTCAAATCTAAGTCTATCATCTGTAACAAGAGAACCAGCCTGATTTACATGTTGTCCTAAAGTATTTTTCAATGCTTTGTGAAGTAAATGTGTTGCAGAATGATTTCTTGCTATATCTAGTCTTCTATTTCTATCTACATGTGCTTCTAAGCTATCTCCAATTTTAAGATGTCCATGTCCTACATTAACTAAATGTAGTAACTTATCATTCTTCTTCTGAGTATCTATTACATATGCCTTAAACTTATCATTTTTAAATATTCCTTTATCTCCTACTTGACCTCCACTTTCTGCATAAAAAGGACTATTTTCTAATAATACATACCCTTCTTCATTTTGACTTAAAGTATCTATTGATTGACTGCCCTTTATAATGGCTATGACTTTTGATTCAGTTGATAATTTTTCATAACCTTCAAATCTGGTTTTTGTATTAATTTTAAAATTAAAATCAGCATCACTGTCCCAATTGTTTTTGTTATCTTTATCTCTTGCACTTCTTGCTCTATTTTTTTGATTTTCCATCTCTAAATTAAACTGTTCTTCGTCTACATCTAATTTTTCATCTTCTAAAATTTCTTTAGTTAAATCTAATGGAAAACCATAAGTATCATAAAGTTTGAATGCCTTATATCCATTTAGAATTGTTTCATTATTATTTTTCATATCATCAATATAATTTTTTAATATTTCAATACCTTGATCTATTGTTTCTTCAAACTTATCTTCTTCAATCTTTATAATTTTTTTGATTTGTAATCTTTTATCTTCTAAATTACTATAAAATTCTTTCCAATTTTCTATTACAACATCTGACAAATTAGATAAAAAGCTATTTTTTATACCTAATAACTTACCATGTCTAGATGCACGTCTGATAAGTCTTCTTAAAACATAACCTCTTCCTTCATTACTTGGTATTACTCCATCAGATACTAAGAAACATATTGCACGTATATGATCAGTTATTACTCTAATTGATACATCATCTTTATTATTGTTTTTATATTTTTTGTTTGTAATTTTTTCTATTTCTTTTATTATAGTTCTAATCGGTTCTATCTCAAAAATATTATCTGCATCATTTAAAACAGCTGTTATTCTTTCAAGCCCCATACCTGTATCTATATTTGGATTAAGAAGTTCTGAATAGTTTCCTAGTTCATCTTTATCGAATTGTGAAAATACTAAGTTCCAAACTTCTACAAACCTATCACATTCACAACCTGGTTTGCAGTTTTCATCTCCACAACTATATTTTTCTCCTCTATCTATATAGATTTCTGAAGATGGACCACAAGGTCCTACTTCAAGTTCCCAAAAATTATCCTCTTTTCCTAATCTCACTATTTTATTTTTAGAAACACCTATTTCATTATTCCAAATATTGTATGCTTCATCATCGTCTAAATATACTGATACCCAAAGTTTTTCCTTTGATATATTCAGTTGTTTTGTCATAAACTCCCAAGCCCAATTTATTGCTTCTCTTTTAAAATAATCACCAAATGAAAAGTTACCTAACATTTCAAAAAAAGTGCCGTGCCTATCTGTCTTACCAACATTTTCTATGTCACTTGTTCGTACACATTTTTGACATGTAGCCATTCTGTTTTTTGGAGGTTTTTTAGTGCCAAGAAAATATGGTTTTAAAGGTGCCATTCCAGCAATTATTAAAAGTAAATTTTTATCATCCTTTGGCACAAGTGAAAAACTATTGGTTACTAAGTGTCCTTTATTTTCAAAGAAATCTAAGTATTTTTTTCTAATCTCATGTAAATTATATTTTTCCATCTAATCTCTCCCTTTCTTAAATAAAAAAGACAAAGACTCTGTCCGCATTTAGGGACGAGCTTTGCCGTGGTACCACCCTATTTAAAAATAGTTTACTCTTGGATTTATAACGGTTTTATCCGAATTCTTTTTTAAAGAATTAAGCTTAAGAGTAGCTTCTATATATTCTTATCAAGTATTTTCACCAAACATACTCTCTCTAAAGATAATTATATATATACTTTTCTCTATCATAGCTATCAATATGTTTTTATATTAATTATAAGAATTATTAATATGTTTGTCAACATTACATACTACTTATTTTCTGAATAGTATGGGATAAAATGATTTTCAAAGTAGTTGTTATCGGTATTGCTAGTAGCATCCCAATAATACCAAATAAATTTCCTGCTACAAGTAAAGCTATAATTATTACAACTGGATGAAGCCCTACTTTATCTCCCATTATCTTAGGTTGTAAAATATTCCCTTCAGCTTGTTGTATAATTATAAATAAAATTAAAACCCATAATGCTTTAATTGGAGTATCTAATAGTGCAAATAACATTGCAAGACCTCCACCTATTATTGGTCCAAAATATGGTATAATATTAGTAACTCCTGCAATAAGCCCTATTGTAAATGCATAATTCACATCTAATATAAGTAATCCTATTGCAGTTAATGTACCTACAAATATTGCTATAATTAATTGACCTCTAATGAAGTTACCTAAAGAATAATCTATTTCACGAGATAGGCTTACAATATTAGGTCTATATTTATTTGGTATAGTTAATACAATATTCTTTTTAAAATACTCTTTATCCTTAACCAAATAAAATACAACTATAGGAATTAATACAACATTTAAAACTTTAGAGAAAAAATTAATTATAAAATCCATAGTTCCTTTTGCAGTATTTACTAAAACACTTTGAAACCTTGATATATTATCTTCTATGCTACTTTTTATTTGATTTAATCCAAATGGTAAATCATCAATATTTTTATAGAAATTATTATATATATTATTTACAAAATCACTAACATCATCTGAGTATTTTGGTAATAATTCAATTAAATTTTTAACTTCTTTAAATATCGCTGGAAAAATTAACACTGAAATCATATATATAATTGCCAAAATTATTAAATAAACTAATAATATACCAAACCCCCTCTTTACTTTCTTTTTTTCTAAAAAATTAACTATAGGATTTATAATATACGCAAGTGCTATAGATATAAATACTGTAAATAATATACTTCTAAGTCCACTAATATTTAATATAAAATAAAATAAAATTATAAATAATAATAATAAACTTAATCCCGCAATTCGCTTTTTACTTATATGTATACCATCTTTTTCATCTAAATATTTATTACCAAATCTAATTAAAAAATAAGCTGAAAGAGATAATAAAACTATAATTGATGCTTCTTTTAAAACATTTAAAATAAAATTAAAATTCATATTCATATTCCCCCTATATCTATCAAGGCAGCTAGAGCTGCCCTGATTTATTTAGAACATATTCATAAACATTTGTCTGGTATTTTTCATCATTTTTCTTTTTTGTCTAGGATTCATCTTAGCTGATGCATACATGCCTACAGCAGATAAGATAGAACCTGCAATTATACCATTCACTAATCTTCTATTCATATTATCACCTCAATATTAGTTTGTGCTAAATCATAAATCTAAGTCAAGAAGTTTTTTGTAATAAATTTTATTTTTTTCATATTCATCCTTAAATTTCTTATCTAATATTAAAGTATTTTCAATTATTTTCATATTATTCATACATGGTATAATATTTCTACCTTCAAAAATATCTTGTAGTATTCCATCAGTAAGAACAAAACCTACTAAATTACCATTTTTTTTGTTAAATATTATATCATTTATATAACCTAAAATTTCTCCGTCTTTTATTATTACTTTTAATCCAATAAATTCAATATCTTCTTTGGTAGCCTTTTCTATCTCAGGGAAATCTTTCAATTTTTCTATCGTATCTTTTTTCTCAATTGCTATAAAATCTTTTCCAAGGTTAAATATATTTTTATATCTTATTATTTTTCCTTCTTTAAATATGCCTTCATCTGAAACTAAAAGTGCTAATATCTTAAGTTTTTTTTTAGAGAAAATTACATCTTTTATATTAGCTATTTTTTCTCCTGTAGTATTATCAATTACACTTAATCTCATTATTTCTTTGGTGCTTTTCAATATTACACCTCGCTTTAGTATGTATTTTATATTATTATTTATATACTTATTATTCCTTTTAAAACCTTTTTTTATTATTTTATTTTATAAAAAAAGCTACTGATAACAGTAGCTTAATGATGATCTTCTTTTGGTTCAAAATCCTTTAATGCTTCTATTTCTACGCCACTTTTTTCAGAATAATCTTTTAAAGCAGCTTTTATAGCTTCTTCAGCAAGTACTGAACAATGCATTTTTACTGGAGGTAGTCCATCTAAAGCCTCAGCAACCGCTTTATTAGTTATTTTCAAAGCATCTTCTATTGTTTTACCTTTTATAAGTTCTGTTGCCATACTTGATGATGCTATTGCAGAACCACATCCAAAAGTTTTAAATTTTATATCAATTATTTTATCATCATCTATTTTAAGATACATTCTCATAATATCTCCACATTTAGCATTTCCTACTTCACCTATACCATCTGCATCTTTAATCTCTCCTACATTCCTAGGATTAGTAAAATGGTCCATAACCTTTTCTGAATACATTATTTGTCCTCCTCTAATTTATCATATAACGGTGACATAGCTCTTAATCTATCTACTATTTTTTTAAGATTTTCTACAACATAATCTATTTCATCTTCTTCATTAAAATCCCCTAATGAAAGTCTTAATGACCCATGCGCTATTTCATGTGGTAAACCCATAGCAAGAAGCACATGTGAAGGATCAAGAGAGCCAGAAGTACATGCAGAGCCACTAGATGCTGCAATTCCTACCATATCCAAACTCAAAAGTAATGCTTCGCCCTCAATGAATTTTAAAGATACATTTACATTACCAGGTAGCCTTTTTTCAGGATGACCATTTAATTTCACATGACTTATATTATCCATTATATTTTTTATTAATTTATCTCTTAATAATATTAGTTTTTCATTATGAGATTCTAAATTTTCATATGCAATTTCTAATGCTTTTGTAAGTCCTACAATATTTGGTATACTTTCAGTACCTGCTCTTCTATTTCTTTCTTGAGCTCCTCCATGTATATATGGATGAAGTTTCACACTCTTTCTTATATATAATGCTCCTACACCTTTTGGACCATAAAGTTTATGTGCTGATAAAGATAATAAATCTATATTTAAATCCTCTACATCAATTTCTATATTTCCTATTGCTTGAACTGCATCTGTGTGAAAATATATATTGTTTTGCTTTGCTATTTTACCAATTTCTGATATTGGTTGAATTGTACCCACTTCATTATTGGCATATATTACACTTATCAATATAGTCTTATCTGTTATTGCATTTTTTAAATCTTCTAAATTAATCATACCATATTCATCTACATCTAAATAAGTAACATCAAATCCATTTCTTTCTAAATATTCACATGTATGAAGAACAGCATGATGCTCTATTTTAGTAGTAATAATATGATTTCCTTTATCTTTATTTCCGAATGCTACCCCTTTTATTGCCCAATTATCTGATTCAGAACCACCACTAGTAAAATATATTTCTCTAGAACTCGCACCCAATATTTTTGCAACTTTTTCTCTAGATTCATCTAATGCTTTTTTTGCTTCTCTACCTTTTTTGTATATACTTGAAGGATTTCCATAAAATTCTTTAAAATAAGGTATCATGCTATCTAAAACTTCTTTTTTTACAGGAGTAGTAGCAGCGTTATCCATATATACTTCTCTATTCAATTCATCATCTCCTCATTTATCATAAAATTCATAATTAGATATAATACATATAGTTACCATCTATATTTTTTTGTTCATCTACCATGTCTTGAAGTGTTAAAGAGTCTATTACATCATTAATGCTATCTCTAATTTTCATCCATACTCCTCTAGTTACACAATATTCTCCTTTGGGACAATCTACAGCTTCACCTTCTATTACACAGTCTGAAGGCGCAATACTTCCTTCTAGTGACCTTATTATATCTCCAACAGTTATATTTTTTGGTTCTTTTGCTAATAGATACCCCCCTTGGGCTCCACGTACACTATTTACTAAGCTATCTTTTTTTAATGTTGCAATTAGTTGCTCCAAATAGTGTTCAGATATATTTTGTTTTTCTGCAATATCCTTAAGAGGAAGAGGTCCTTTTCCAAAATGTAAAGCTAATTCAAACATTGCTTTTAAGCCATATCTACCTTTTGTGGATAATTTCATATTATCACCCTTTCAATTCCTACTATATAGGTTGGTATTATAGTAATAGTATAATATAACCTAATATCATTGTCAATATTATATCGAATAATCTATTCAATAGGAAATTTCACAATAAAATAATTTCCATCTTTAATCATTAATTCTACATTACCATTATTTTTTTCAACAAGTTTTTTTACTATATATAATCCTAAACCTCTTCCTTTTTTTGCATTTGTAGAATAATTTTTATCAAAAATTTTATCTTTTATACTTTCTTGTATCAAAGGCTTATTATTATATATACAAAAAATATAATTACCTAGTTGTTCTTTAATTTCAATCTTTAATAATTTATAAGTTTCATCAGTATTTTTTAATGCTTCTATAGAGTTCTTCAATAAATTTGTCAATATTTTTGATAAATCATATATATCTATATTTATATTATCAGGTAATTTTTCTACATCGATATCTACATCAATATTATTTTTCTTTGCTTTATTCACAGCAGAATAAATTACAGCTTCAATTTCAGGTATCCCAATTTTATATTCTTTAGTTATTAAAGTACCTTCTTTTACTATACCCTTTATATATTGTTTTGCTTTATTATTTTCTTTCATCTCTACTAGTCCTTGTATTATCTGGAGTTGATTAAAAAAATCATGTTTGTACATTCTAAGTTTAGTGTTTGTATCTTCTGCAATATTTAATTTATAATTAGTAATCTCTTTATCAGATATTAGTTTAGAAAAAAACAATAATTCACTAATTATCCATAAAGCCAATAATAAACCTGCAAATATTAATAATATAAAATTATCTATTAAAAATATTTTCGATTTTTTTGATATAGGAGCTAATGATTGAATTATTGTTAAATACAATCCATTAGTACCTTCAATTTTTGAAGCACCTAGTAATAATTTTTCATTATCAAAATTAAATTCCTTTGTTTTTATATTTGAAGATGAAGATACTATACTATCTATTTCTTTAGTAAATTTATAATCAACTTTCCTATTATATGCAATCTTTTCATTATTATCATATATAACTATATCCTTCAAATCTATCATTGGAATATCATTATATAATGAACGTATTTGATCAGTTTTAATAATTCCTAACAATAACCCAGTTTGAGTAACTTTATTTCTTCCCTGTAATCCATTTTTTTCAATAATTGCTTCTGGTAAAACATATGACAATTTATTTATAACAATCAAATCATTTTTTTTATTATACATCCATTTTTGCTGATTATTATTTTTAGAAAAATCTTCTAGTATATCCTTATCTAAGAATTTATCAATTTCTATTTTTTCGTCTTCACTTGAAAATATTTCTCCTGAATTACTTAAAAAAAATAAAGATTCAATATTTTTATTTTTATTTTTAGACTCAACTAAAATATTATGTAAATAAGCATCTAATCTAACTTTATATTTCTCTTCTAAACTATTATACCTGTATAAAGATGCATTAGAAGAATTGTTATTTGCTATTTCATGTATTGTATCTTGCAAAGATTTAAATTCATAACTTATAGTTTGAGACGATTTATATAATGTTTGTTCTAATGCTCTAACTCTTTCTTCTTTCAATAATTCTACATTTTGATGGTATAGAAATATCATATTTAAAATTAATGGTATAAAAATTAAAAGTACTATTATTATTATCAGTCTTTTCCTAATTATTTTACTATTTATTAATTCCTTAAGAAATCCCATTGAATTCACTTCTCCCCAAGCTGTATTCCCCAGGAAATACAGCTTTATAAAGTTTTTGTATCGAATCTTTAGTTATTTTGTCATATTATAGCAATAAAATTATATCAAATTTCACTATAAAAAACAATTTTATAAGCTTATTAATATATTTTTATATTTTAACATATATAAGGGTATAAGATATAAAAGGAGTTGATAAAATGGAGATTATAAAAAATGTTCTAAGTGATGTAAAAAAAAGAAATCCTAATGAACCTGAATTCTATCAAGCAGTAGAAGAAGTATTAAATTCAATTACTCCTGTACTTGAAAAAAATGAAAGGTATAGAAATACAGGAATATTAGAAAGATTAGTAGAGCCCGAAAGACAAATAATTTTTAGGGTGCCATGGGTAGATGATAACGGCAAAGTAAGAGTAAATAGAGGGTTTAGGATACAATTTAATAGTGCCATAGGTCCATATAAAGGTGGAATAAGATTTCACCCTTCAGTTTATTCAGGAATAGTTAAATTCTTAGGATTTGAACAAATATTTAAAAACTCTCTTTCTGGTTTACCCATAGGAGGAGGAAAAGGTGGTGCTGACTTTGATCCTAAGGGCAAATCTGATGGAGAAATAATGCGATTTTGTCAATCTTTTATGAATGAACTCTTTAGACACATTGGAGCTGATATAGATGTACCAGCAGGAGACATTGGAGTAGGAAAAAGAGAAATAGGATATTTATTTGGTCAGTATAAAAAATTAAAAAATGGTTACGAAGCAGGTGTATTTACTGGAAAAGGACTTACATATGGTGGTTCCTTAGTAAGAAAAGAAGCAACTGGTTACGGACTTATATATTTTGTTAAAAAAATGTTAGAACAAAATGGTCATTCATTAGAAGGTAAAAAAGTTATAATTTCAGGAGCAGGTAATGTTGCAATTTATGCTTGTGAAAAAGCTCAACAATTGGGAGCTAAAGTAATTGCTATGTGTGATTCAAAAGGATATATATATGATGAAAAAGGTATAAATATAGATACAATTAAAACAATAAAAGAAATTAAAAGACAAAGAATAAGTGAATATACAAATTATAATCCTAATGCTGAATACTATGGAAATCAGAGAGATATTTGGAATGTGAAATGTGATTTAGCTTTACCTTGTGCAACTCAAAATGATATAGGTATAGAAGAAGCTGAAAAATTAATTGAAAATCAAGTTAAGTTTATAGGTGAAGGTGCTAATATGCCTTGTACAAATCAAGCTCTCGAACTATTTTTAAAAAACAATATATTAGTTGCACCAGCTAAAGCTGCAAATGCTGGAGGAGTTTCAACTTCAGCACTTGAAATGAGTCAAAATAGTATTAGATTATCTTGGTCATTTGAAGAAGTAGATGAAAAATTAAAAGAAATTATGGAAAATATTTTTGAACTTACTAGTAAATCTGCTATGAAATATAGTTCAAAAACTAACTATATAGCAGGAGCAAATATCGCTGGTTTTATAAAAGTAGCTGAAGCAATGCTTTCTCAAGGAGTAATATAAAAAAAGCCTCTGCAGAGGCTTTTTATTGCTTATTTAGAATTTAATAAATCATATGCCAGTTTTGATCCTACAATAGCATTGTTATATACTAATTTAATATTTGCTTCTAAACTTTTCCCTTTAGTTACATCTTTTATTTTAGATAATAAATATGGAGTAGCTTCTTTTCCTTTGATATTATTTTCTTCTGCTTCTTTTACTGAATTTTCTATAACATTATTTATCATATCACTATCCATTTCATATTCTGTTGGAATTGGATTACCTATTACAATACCACCATTTAAATTCAATTTCCATTTCATATTTATAGCTTCTGCTAACTCTTTTGTATTTTCTACTTTATAATCTACTCCAAATCCACTTTTTCTAGTATAAAATGCTGGAAATTCATCAGTTCCAAATCCAACTACTGGTACACCATGAGTTTCTAAATATTCTAAAGTTAATCCTATATCAAGAATAGATTTTGCACCAGCACATACTACAGCTACATTTGTATTTGCAAGCTCCATTAAATCAGCAGATATATCAAATGTTTCCTGCGCATTTCTATGAACTCCTCCTATTCCACCAGTTGCAAATACTTTAATTCCTACCATTTCACTGATTATCATAGTAGATGCCACAGTAGTTGCTCCGTTTAATTTCTTAGATAATATAAAAGGTAAATCTCTTCTACTAGTCTTAACAACATCTTTTGCTTTCCCTAAATATTCCAATTCATCATCATTTAATCCGACTTTAATTTTCCCATCTAATATTGCAATTGTAGCTGGAATACTTCCATTTTCTCTAACAAGTTTTTCAACTTTTCTTGCCGTTTCAACATTTTGAGGGTATGGCATTCCATGGGAAATTATAGTTGATTCAAGTGAAACTACTGGTTTATTTTCATCTAAAGCCTTTTTAACCTCATCTTTTATTTCAATATATTCTTTTAACATATATTCATCTCCTCTATTATATTTTTTATATTATTTATAGACATATCTCTACTTACAGTATTATAGCTTTTCATTGTAATAATTGATGCACCAATTGAAAATATTACTCTTTCTTCTAAAGAAAAATCGTTTAAATATCCATATATAAGTGATGCCATAAAAGAATCTCCAGCTCCAGTAGCATTAATTATATCTATTTCTGGACTTTTGATATGACCAGATGTATTTTCATTTTTATAAAATACTCCTTCTTTACCAAGTGTAATAATAATATTTTTTACACCCTTATTTAAGAAGTAATTTGCTACCTTTTCCAAGTCATTTTTGCTTTTTATTTTTATTCCACTAAGAATTTCAGCTTCATATTTATTAGGTTTAATTGTATGAAACTTACCTATGATATCTTTTATTTTTAATGCTTTAGTAGTAGACACTGTATCTATAAATATATCTTTATGGCTATAATTATTTGTAATATAATCTATAGTCTCTTTAGTTAAATTTGTATCCAATACTATACATTTAGACATGTTTATGATTCCAGATTTTTCCCTTAAAAATTCAGATGTTATTTCATTAAAAATATCCATTGCTGATATTGCAACATCCATATCTCCATCATTGTCTAATATTGATAAATACGTAGATGTAGAATGTTTTTTAGAAATTAACATATTATCTGTAACTATATTTGAGAATTTAAGTTCATTTAATACTTTTTTTCCATAAATATCATCACCAATTGCAGAAATTAGATTAACATTTTCTTTTAATAAAGATAAATTTTCAGCAATATTTCTTGCAACCCCACCAACAGAAAGCTCAATTTTACCTGGATTTGAGTCATTTCTAATTAGCTTCTCATTACTAAATCCTTGTATATCTATATTGCTTCCACCAATTACTATTATTTCTTGATTATTGAGTATATAACCCTTACCTTTTATTATACCTTTCTTTATCAAATTACCAATATGAACCGCTACAGAAGAACGTTTTATATTTAATATATCTGCAAGTTCCTTTTGGCTTATAAGAGGATTTTCACTTATAAGTTTTAAAATTTCTCGTTCTCTACCTGTCATTTCATCACCAACTTAAGTTTATATTATAAGCTTATGCTTACATTGTATATTATTTAAAAGCTTTTATCAAGTATTTTTTCTAATTTTATTTTGATATTCACTATATTTATTTTCTAATTTATTATCTGCAGCTTTATAATATTTTCTTCCTTTTAAATCATCAGGTAAATATTCTTGACTAACATAATGATTTTTATAATTATGAGGATATTTATACTGTAATCCTCTCTCCATGCTTTTCGCACCTTTATAATGACTATCTTTTAAATGTTTTGGAATTTCACCAATATTACCTTTATCTAAATCTTCTAATGCTTTATCTATAGAAATATATGCTGAATTTGATTTAGGAGAATTTGATAATAATATGGTTGCTTGAGATAATGGTATTCTAGCTTCAGGTAATCCTAATTTATATGCAGCTTCTACACAACTATTTGTAATAGTGATTGCATTTGGATAAGCTAATCCTATATCTTCTGATGCAATAACTAGTAACCTTCTACATATAGATATTAAATCACCAGCCTTTATAAGGCGAGCCAAATAATGAATTGCTGCATCAGCATCACTACCTCTAATTGATTTTTGAAAGGCACTAAGGGTATCATAATGATTATCTCCAAATTTATCATAATTAAAACCAGAAGTTTGAGTACATTCTTTAGCAACATCTAAATTAATATAAATTTCTTTTTTATTTAAACAATAATATATTGCTGATTCTAAATCATTTAATCCTCTTCTTAAATCTCCATTTGACATATTTGCAATATAATATAGAGCCTTCTCATCGTATTTTATATTTTTTTTCACTATTTTCTCTTCTGAAATAACTATACCTCTTTTTAAACCTTCTACAATTTCATCATTATTTAATTTCTTAAATTCAAATACTGTAGATCTACTTATAATTGCATTAAATATTGTAAAATACGGATTTTCTGTAGTGCTAGATATAAGAGTAATTTCTCCACTTTCTATAAATTTAAGTAAGGATTGTTGCTGCTTTTTATTAAAGTTCTGAATTTCATCTAAATATAGTAAAATTCCTTTATTTGCTAGAAAAGTATCTATTTCCTCTGTTATCATTTTAATATCTTTTACAGATGCATTAGTAGCATTTAATTTATATAATTTTTTATTTGTAGATTCTGCTATGATATTTGCAACAGTGGTTTTTCCAGTTCCAGGAGGACCATAAAAAATCATATTTGGTATATGTTTTGATTGAATTATATTCTTTAGTAACTTATTATTTCCTAATATATGAGTTTGACCTATAACTTCTTCTATTTTTTTAGGTCTTATAATATCTGCTAATGGTTTCACTTTATCACCTTTCCAAAAAAATTAAGGATATAAGAAATTTCTTATATCCTTTAAATTTATTCTATATTATATTATATCACCAGTTATATAGCTTTCAATATATATCTTAAATTATATTTTTAGATACATAACTAGAAGTCATAAGTTTTAAAATGCCACCATAATTAAGCCCAAATTTTATTATATCACCTGTTTTATACATTGATATACTATCAGTAACATCTATAATTAAATGATCACTACTTTGACCAATTATAGCGATATTTTCATCTTTAGGAAATAAATCTTCAACATCTATATCTTGCTTTCCTATTGCACATATAGCTCTTTTCCTATTACCTTTATCTATAAAAGATGGTTTTCTGCCAAAAGCATCCATACCTATTTCACCTATTGGTATTGAAGGTTTACTTTTCAATTCAATTATTTCAGCCTCAAGTTCAAACACATCATTATGAGTTCCAGTAATTTGATGTCCAAAAGCAGTTTCTCTTCCTAAAATTAATGATTCTCCTAATCTTAACTGATTAATTTCATCAGGCATATCATCTGTTTCTAAAAGATATAATGAAGATGAATTTCCACCAGATAATATTTCAATCTGTACTTCAAATTCTTTTTCTATCTTTTCTTTTATTTCAGCTAATTTACAAAGATTATCTCTCCTAGGTATAACTCCTCCATAACAAGTCAAATTAGTGCCTAATCCAATTAATCTTACTCCTTTTAACCTAATTATCTCTGTTATTACCTCATATATCTCTGTTTCTTCAAATATACCTTCTCTTAAATCTCCTAAATCTACCATTAAAATAATATCATGAACCTTATTTTGTTTTTCTCCTTCACGAGATAATTCTTTTATGGTTGAAAGTTCAGAGTTAAGAGATATATCAGCATATCTTACAACCTTTTTTGCTTCAGAAATCATAGGAAGTCTTAACATTATCTTTGGTAAATTAAACTTTTCAAGACCTATTAAATTTTCTATCCTAGAATCTGCTAGAAAGCTTACTCCACCTTGTACAAATATCTCTGATAACCTTATATCTCCAGAAAAAACTTTAGTAACTCCTCCAGCATTTATGCCGTATTTTTTACAAATTTTCATAAGAACTTCAACATTCTCTTTTAATTTTTTACTATCTATTATTAAACTTGGATAATTCATATTTTCCTCCTACTAAATTTCTAAACTCTGTTTTAAAAGTTTAAGTGCAGCTTCACTATATTCAGTAGATAGCACTCCTAAAGATGCCATAATATAATTATTGTCAACCAAAACTGAAGCCTCACTAGTTGGGAATAAATCATCCCCTTTATTACTTTTAGCTATAGATTTCATTATTTCAACTCTATTAGGAAGTCTTGTTAAAGCACCACCAGTACCAATAATATATTTTATATTAGTTAAGTCTTTACCTTCAGCAACAGTTTTTTTGCCAGATGCACCATATAGAGCTCTAAATTTACCAGCATGTCTTTTTACTGAAGTAATAACTGCTTCTTTTGTAAGTTCTTCTACAAACTTTTTCTCTAAGTCCTTAGTAGGTATAGGTTTATGGTTTTCAATTAAGTCATCTAATTCTTCAGTAGATATTGAGAGCTTGTTAGATAAAGTATCTTTACCTATTCTATCTACAATATTTTTCATATTTACATATACACCTAAATCACCTTCTACTGTTCTTTTAGCTAAAGGCTCAGGACTAATTAAAATTCTATTTACCTCTTCACTACCTTCTGTAACAGAATGCAAGTCAGTAGTTGCTCCTCCAACATCTAGTGTAATAAGATCTCCTATATCTTCTTTTAAAAGTTTAGAAGCGGTCATTACTGCTCCAGGTGTTGGCATTATGTGACCATTTACCATTTCTTTTACTTTTTTCATTCCTGGTGCATGAATAATATGCTCTTCAAATACATCTTGAATTACTTTCCTTGTAGGTTCAATGTTTAATTTGTCAATTTTCGGATAAACATTTTCTACAATATATAATTTACCAGGATAATCTTCAAATATTAATTTTATTTCTTCTTGATTTTCTATGTTCCCAGCATATATAACAGGAACATCAAATTTTAAATCTGCAATCTTTTCAGCATTATATATTGAAGTATCACGTTCTCCATAATCTACTCCGCCTGCAATTAATATTATATTAGGTTTTATTTCTTTTAATTTATTTATATCTGTTCTTCTAATCTTTCCAGCAGTTACTTGATGAATATTTGCTCCAGCTCCAAGTGCCGCTTCTTTTGCAGCTCTTACAGTCATATCATATACAAGTCCATGAACTGTCATACGAAGTCCTCCAGCTGCTGAGCTAGTTGCAACTAATTTATCATATTCTATGGTCTCTATATTTAAATTTCCTTTTAAATTTTCAATTGCATTATTAAGACCAATATTTACATCACCTTCATCCACTGTTGTTGCAGCTTGCCCCTGCCCAATAAATTTGGGCTGGGAGCTGAATATTCCATTAAATGCATTTATCACTGTAGTAGTACTTCCTATTTCAGCAACTAAAACATTAATTTTCATTTTTTTTCCTTCTCTCTTTTACTAAGGCTGTAGCTACATGAATTCCTTTAGTACCTCTACCAAAACCTGCATCCATTCCATTCTTTTCAGCAATTTCTGGTGTTACTTGTGTACCTCCTGCAAGTATTACTAATTTATCACGTATACCTTTTTCTATTGCTAAATCATGAATATTTTTCATGTTTTTATAATGAACATCATCATGACTAATAATTGTAGAAGCAAGTATTGCATCTGCATTTAATTCTATAGCTGCATCTACAAGTTTTTCTACAGGAACTGAAGTTCCAAGATAGTGTACATCTATTCCATATTTTTCTATTCCACCATGTTTTATGTCAATGATTTCTCTAAGTCCTACAGAGTGTTCATCTTCACCAACTGTACCTGCAACTATTGTCATTGGGTTATTGTTGATTTCTTCCCTTATTTCATCTTCAGTCATAACCTGAGGCTTTGGAGGGATTACTAATTCATCTAAATCAATAGCAAATGGCACTCTACCTTTTATTTCTACTCTTGTACCTTCTGCTTGTTGCATAACTTCTTTATGAATCATTTCAACATCAAGTAAGCCCATCTTTTTCCCTACTTCTATAGCTGCAAATTCAGCAGTTCTTTCATCTACAGGTAAAAATAAAGTAGTTTGTACTATTCCATCACCTTTCCATTCCATCTCTGGTTTAATTTTAGATGACTCTCTTAATTCTTCTGTTTCAGCAAGTCTTAAATTAACATTATCATTTTCATCTAGTTCATCTATATAGATTATTTTATCAGGATCTTTAAATGTATCTCCATCAATTAATTTTGAAGGATCATCTTTTGCATCTTCATTATACTGCTCTATATTATTATACCCAAAGAATGCAGTTACTGGTGCCATATAATCTTCATCTCTCTCAAATATAGTACCTCTTCCGATTCCTCCATCCATTTTTCTTGCAATTCCATCTCCATTTCTTTCAGGATATTCTCCAGAATCTACAAAGAAACCTTCTTCTACAGCTTTAAAATATCCACCTACTTCTAATATTTCTTCCATAAATAATATAGCTCTTTCTTTTAATTCCCTTACTTTATCAGCCAATTCACCTTTATCTCTTTTAAGCTCTATCATCTCCATCAAGCCATCCATACCTACAAGAGCTTGTTTTGCTGTATCTGTTCCTTCTATATTATATATGTGCCACGGTACATTTCTGCCCTCATCAGGAGTAATTGTAGATTGTATCTCAGCACGTGTTAATTTTGATATTAATAAATTTAAAGTATGAGTTACAGTTGCCTCTCTTGTAGAAGATCCCATATATTTTGTGTTTTGTTGAGCTCTCATCTTATATTCTCTAAATAACTCTCTTAACGCAACAGCATATGGTAAGTCAAGCCTCATACTTGGCGCTGGTGGAGCAGTTGGAGGAACTGTTGATAATGCAATATCTTCTTTTTTCATTCCTGCTTTCACAGAAAAAATTGAATTTAATGCATGTTGAACCATTAGTTCTGGCATAACTTTCCATGCTTCTCTTGCAGTAGCATTTGCATTATGAGCTCCATCTATTTGAACTATTCCAGCCCACGCCATTACTTTTTTTGCATTTGCAGCATCTACAAATGATCTAATCATATTTATATTTCTATAAAGAACATTGTATTGTGGATCCTGATGGGCACCATTTACACCTTCTTCTGCAAACATAACTGCTATTTCAGGTCCTGCTACACCACTTACATAAGAATGGTAGTTTATTGGTCTTCCAACTTCATCTTCTATTATATCTAAAGCTTTTCTTTGTGCTCTAACTTGTTTTCTAGTAATTGGTATTCCGCCTATACCTTGTGGTGTTCCTTCAATTAAGCCATCAAAATGACTTTGTCCTGCAGTTCTAATTACCATTAAGTGATCTGCACCATGCCACGCTGCCATACGCATTCTTCTAATATCATCTTCAAATCTACCAGAAGCTATTTCTGTAGTAATTACATTTGTAGGTTGTGGATCTATATCATTAAAATAATGAGCAGATGGTAAAGATTGACTCTTATCTAGATTTTCTGCTGTATCATAATATTCAAATTGTCCTATTTTTCTTTTTTCTCCAGTTCCTTTTCTCCACTGCCATCCTCTTCTTCGTGGCCTATATTTATCTAAATCTTTTAGTAATTCTTTTATATCTAATCTTTCATTTGGTTTAAGATTCATGACTTTCACCTCCGTTGAATACTTCTATTGCTCTATCCCATAATTCACCATCTAATAACTTAAGACCTGTTTCCCTTATACCTAAATCCTGATCTTTTGATAGCTTATATATTACATTTCCTGCTCCTTTTCCCATAAGACCTCTATCCATTACTCCTTCAACTATTGCCTTTGACTCTATACTAGAAAACCCCATTCTCATTATTACCGATCTCTCTATTGATGGAGTAGTATTTTTTTCTGCTAATTCTACTATTGGATCCATTATTTTTTCTGCTAACTCCCAAAATTTATTTTCTAATTCTTTTTCAGATAAATTTTCTAAATGCTTTCTTCTTTGTTTGAAATCATCTTCTCTTTTCATTTACTACACCTCCGTAATTAGTTATCTTTTAATTTTTCAATCATACTTATTACAAATTCTTTACTTGACTTTGTATCTTCAGCTAAAAACTCTATATCTTTTTCTGTAATTTCAATATCTTCATTATTTTTTAAGCAATTTTTGATATAAGACTTTTTAATTTTTTCTAAGTCCAAATCATCAACTTTTATAAAGCTTGGATCCTTTGGTAAGATTATATTTTCACCTGCGACTTCATCCTTAGGATCACCTATTTTTATATCTACTCCATTATCCTTTGCAAAAGATAGTTGAGGCTGAATATGTTTTCCTGCTCCTGTATATTCAGTTTCTTGTACTACTATAATTTTATCTTCATCTAATTCTTGTGCTATAGAAAATGCTGCAGCTAAAGAGGTATTTCCAGCTGGTCCTCTTTCAAGACCCTCAACTTGAGCTAATGCTTCTGTAATATAGAATACTTCTCCTTGATTAACTGTTACATATCTATCCATATATCTTAAAGGTCTTGCAGCAGAACGAGGTACATCAGATCTATCAGGCCATGTTGCAAATGGAATACCAAATCCTGTATGTCCTGTAGTGAATGATTTTTTATTAAATTGTGTATCACTAGCCATGTGAAGACCTTTTAAATTTACACTTGCCCCTATAATTTCAACATTATCAGCTCCTGCTTTTATAAGTCCTCTTGCTGTTCCTGTAAGATTTCCGCCTCCTGCATTTGTTGCAACTACAACATCAGGATCTCTTCCTTCTAATTCCCTAAATTGCATAGCAATTTCATACCCTAATGTTTCTACACCGGCTATACCAAATGGTGTATATAATGAAGCATTAAAATATCCTGTTTCTTCAAGCAATTTTAAGAATGTATAGAACAATTCTGGACCTACAGTTAATTGTAATACTTCTGCTCCATATGCTTCACATTTCCTAGCCTTTTCTACTATCTCTGGCTGACCTACTCCCCTAGAATCATAACACTCTTGAACTATTATACATTTAAGTCCAAGCATAGCTGCTTGACTTGCAACAGCTGCACCATAATTACCACTTGTTGCTGCTATAACACCTTTATAGCCATTTTTCTTAGCATGATATACACTAGTAGCTGCTCGTCTTGCTTTATAACTACCTGATGGATTTGAAGCTTCATCTTTTATAAATATTCTAGCCCCTTTTCCTTCAGGTGCAAATTTTCTTGCAAGTTTAGTGATATTTTTTAATTCTAAAAGTGGTGTATTTCCAATTCCTGTTTCTTTTTGTGTTCTCTGAATTTCAGATAAGTCATATCCAGTTTTATGCATCATATCATTGTAATCGAAACGTATTCCTTTAGTTTCAAAAGCTTCGTAATCTATCCCTACAGCTTTTTTCATTATTTCATTTTTTCTTTCCATTACTGATTTATAGCTCATATCTTTATTCATTATCTTCACCACCTTCTAAAATACCTCTTAATTGCCTTCCAATATAGAGTAATTCAGGAACAGACTTTCCATAACTATGAGTATAATATGGATCAATTTCTAGTAATTGTCCTTTTATTCTTCTTCCTATATATGTTTCAACTTCTACTTGATCTCCTATTTCAGCATTTTCATTTATCAAAAATCCCTTGTCCCACATTTCAAGTGGTACTTTTTTTGTATCATCAGGTACTTGTGGGGCTCTCTCACTTGATTTTAAGACTATATTATATATCCTTACCCAATCACCTTTTTTTGCCATCACATATCCCTACTTTCTTATTAATTCTCTTATATCTCCCATTATTGCTCTTGGAACTGGTAAATCTATCATTGTCTTAAGACCTGATGGAGCATTTATAACATGTGGAATCATATTTACACACATGGCTATAGTTCCAAGTCCACCTTCAACTTCTGGTTTTATAGACATATTAACTTCTGGCGTTCCTTTAATTCTTATATAATCCCCAGTATGAGTTCCTTCCATTTCTGGTTCTATTTGTTGAGGATGCTTCATATCAATTTTTACCTCTCCATCAACATAGCCTTGACCCGTCATATTAACACCTGCAACATTACCAGCTTTTGCAAATCCATATGGAGATTGTCTATCTACATTAGTAACAATTGGCTTCATTTGTTGTTCAAATTTTTCAACAGGCCATCCAATTGCATCGCCTATCATATTAATTGATTCTTTAAATCCTACATGCCCTGCTAACGTTCCATCCTTAACACCTTTTTCAAATTCATCAACTGTTATACCTACTCCTTGTTCCTCCATTACAGCTGAACCAAATGGAGAAAGACTATTAACTCTTTCTGCTTCAATGTGTTCAACATCTGTCATACACCCTGTAAGACACACTACTAGTAAATCCATTATTAATCCTGGATTAATACCTGTCCCTAACACAGAAACGTTATTCTCTTTAGCTATTTCATCTAGCTTTTTAGATAATTCTGGATTTTGAGCTTTAGGATATGCCATCTCTTCAGCAGTGGAAATTACATTAATTTTATTTTCTAATAATTGCTTTAATTTAGGAAACGTTTTCTCTGTAAAAGAATCAGTAGCAACTAAAGCTATATCAGGTTTTGTACTCATAACTGATTCAATATCTGAATTAATTATTACTTCATTATGATTTTTATTTTCAACACCTAGCACTTCAAATATGCTTTTCCCAACTCTCTTTTCGTTTCTATCACATACACCTACTATTTCGACACCTTTTTTCTTTAATAACATTTTTGCCATTCCACTTCCCATGGCACCAAATCCCCATATAATCACTTTAATTTTTTCCATCTGTTACACCTCCATATTATTTTACACCTATATACTTATGCAAATATCTTGCCAAAATAGAAATTTCTAAATATTATATCTATTGGCTATATTTCAATCATTTAAATTTCATAAAATTTGTGAATATATATACAAGACATGAAAATGCCCATATTTTTGCATGATTCATGCAAAAATATGGGCATTTTATTTTAGGTTATATCTTTTTATTTTATGTTGTAATGTTTGTCTTTTAATATTTAAATTTCTTGCTGTTTGAGATATATTATGATTATTTTGAGTTAATTCTCTTTCTATTATTTTTTTCTCAATATCATTAATTGTCTTTTGCAGAGAATTTTTTATTTCTATATCAAAATCATTTTTAGACTCTCTCTTCCTGATATTTTTAAAATCACTTATATAATCAGGAAAATGTTCAATATGAAGTACATGTTCATCATTTTCCACAAAATTCATTGCACCTTCAATCATATTTTCTAATTCCCTTATATTCCCAGGCCAACTATAATTATTAAACAAGTCCATAACTTCCCGGGATATCATCCATACATCTTTCTCTAGTTTAAAATTAAATTTTTTTATGAATTCATTTATTAATAATTTTAAGTCTCCAATTCTTTTTTTTAATGGAGGGATATCAATATATATTACATTTAATCTAAAATATAAATCTTTTCTTAAATTCCCACTCTTTATTGATTCTAAAGGTGTTTGGTTAGTTGTAGCAATAATTTTAACATCAATGGGTATATCATTAAGTCCTCCAACTCTTCTAATATAACCTTCCTGTAATACTCTTAATAATTTAGATTGTAATATCAGTCCCATAGAGTCGATCTCATCAAGAAGAAGAGTCCCTCCATTTGCTTGTTCAAAAAGCCCTGGTCTATCAATTGCACCTGTAAAACCACCTTTTACTGTTCCAAATAATAAGCCTTCTAAAAGTTGTTCTGGAAGTGCTGCACAATTCTGGGCAATAAAAGGTTTATTGCTTCTTATCCCAGAATAATGAATACTCTGAGAAAATAATTCTTTTCCAGTTCCAGTTTCACCATATATTAAAACACTAGAAGATGAGTTTGATGCTTTTTTTGCTATTCTTATAGCCTTTTTAATAGATTCTGATTTACCTATAATATGATCAAATGTATATTTTTTTATTTTATCTTCAGATTTTAATTTTTCTCTGTTAGATAACTTATTTCTTAGTTCAATCAATTCTTCTGATAACTTCTTTATCTTAGTTATATCTTTTCCAATTTCTACTGCTCCTATTAAATCATTATCATTAAATAAGGGAATTGTTGTATTAACAGAAGATATTTTTTTACCTTTATAATTTAAATATGTCTGACTCCTATTTACAATTGGCCTCCCGTTTTTTATAACGGTAAGTAAAGTACTAGTTTTTTCATCTAAAGAAGGAAATAACTCTAATAATTGTTTTCCAAGAATATTCTCAGGCTCAATTCCTTCTATTTTTTCCATAGATTTATTATATAATATAGTTTTACCTTCAATATCTATAACATGAATACCTTCATCTAAATACTCTAAAATATTTTTCAAAATTATATAATTTAGATCCACTTTATCACCTTCTTATTTATTTCTAATAGGTAATATTATCTTAAATTCAGTACCTTTACCCATTTCACTTTTAACCTTTATATCTCCATTAAATTGAATTACAATATGCTTTACTATAGCAAGACCTAAACCTGTACCAGCAATCTTTTTTGAGCGTGCTTTATCAACTCTAAAAAACCTTTCAAATAATCTATCTAAATATTCTTTTTCTATTCCTATCCCAGTATCTTTTATTGAAATAATTAATTGATCACTTACATTATATGCAGTTATTGTTATCTGTCCATTTGGTTTAGTATATTTTATAGCATTATCAATTAAATTTATAAGCATCTGCTTAAACCAACCTCTATTTCCATATATATCTGGTAAATTACCATTTACTTTATCTATAATTGTAATATTCTTTTCAACTGCTAGTTCAGTTAGAAATTGTATAACTTCATTTATAGATATATTAGGATTGATAATTTCATGCTTTATTTTATTCTTACTATTTTCTATATCTGTAAGTATTAATAAATCTTCAATTAGATTATTTAATCTATAAGTTTCTTCATCAATAATATTTAAAAACTTATTTCTTAAATTTTCATCCTCTACTGCTCCTGATTTTAATGTTTCTATAAATCCTTTTATAGAAGTGAGAGGAGTTTTTAATTCGTGACTAACATTAGCTACAAAATCTTTTCTCATAGTTTCAAGTTTTCTCATCTCAGTTATATCTTCCAATATTATAAGTGTACCTATTTTTCTATTTGGATTATCTTGGTATGTTATTGGACTTGTATATACTTTTAAAATATTAGTTAAAGGATGATTAATATAAATTTCTATACTTTCTTTATTATCTTTATACAGTAAATCTTCTAAATCACTATTTAATTTTGTATTTTGAATGACTTCAAATAAACTTTGATTCCTAACCAATTCATTTTTTATAGAAAACATTTTTTCAGCTGATGGATTTATATACATAATATTATTATTTGTATCTAATGCAATAACACCATTTAACATACTCTTGAGTATTGCTCTTAAGTTTGTATTACTATTTTTAAGTTCTTCTATCTTTTCACTTAATTCTATACTCATAATATTAAAGCTTTCTGCTAATATCCCTAGTTCATCATCATTATTAATCCTAACTTTTTCACCATAATTTCCTTTACTAATATTTCTTGTTACTTTAGTAAATTGTTCTATGGGATAAGTTAATTTATTAATATATCTTATGGCTAATATTATAGCTATAAAAAGACCAGTAAATGCTGAAATTATAATATTCATATATATTTTTTTTGTGTATTTATTAATGTATTTTAAAGGAAGAGATAATCTTATAGCAGCAATATTTGAATTTTCTTGTTCGAAAGGAATAGATACATAATACATTTCAGTATTAAGAGAATTACTATATCTTTGACTAATACCTATCGTGCCATTTAAAGCTTTTTTTATTTCGGGTCTATTTATATGACTTTTAAGATCTTCTATATTTGCATGAGAATCTCCTACAACATTTCCATTTTTGTCTATAATTGTTATCCTGCTATCTATTTCTTGTGCATATTTTTCTGATATTTCATTTAAGTCAATATAATCATTAAGATTATTCTTTAAAAATGAATTAATAAGCTTTGCGTTAGATATCATTCTTTTTTCTATATTATCAATATAATTTTTTCTCACTAAACTTATTGATAAAGATCCAGTAGCTATTACTCCAATTAAAATTAATATAGAAAAAATTATAAATACTCTTCTTTTCATTTATATCTCCTTATTTAATTTTATAGCCTACACCTCTTATGGTTTCAATAACATCCTCTTTAAGATTTAATTTTTTCCTTAAATGCCTTATATGAACATCTACAGTTCTAGTTTCTCCATAAAAATCATATCCCCATATTTTATCAAGCAAAAAGTTTCTTGATAAAACTTTTCCTCTATTTTCTGATAATAATTTTAAAAGTTCAAATTCTTTAAAAGTTAAATCTATAATTTCATTATCTACCTTAACTTCATAACTTTCTATATCAATAATAATATTATCTACTTTCAATATATCTTTGCTAGATTCCGTACTATTGTTAGTTCTTCTTAATACAGCCTTTATTCTAGCAATTAATTCTCTAATATTGAAAGGTTTTGTCATATAATCATCTGCTCCTATCTCTAACCCTAAAACTTTATCAGTTTCTTCTGATTTAGCAGTTAACATAATTATAGGAATATTTTCAGATGTTTTATTCTTTTTTAATTTTTTACATACTTCAACTCCATCTAGCAATGGTAACATAATATCTAGGAGAATCAAATCAGGACTTTCCTCTATTGCTTTATTGTATGCTTCTTCTCCATCAAATGCAGTAATAACATTATAACTATTATTTTCTAAATTATATTTTAGCAGCTCCACTATATGTTCTTCATCATCTACTACTAATATTTTTTTATAACTCATTTTCTTTACCTACCTTCTAAATTATTAGAATGAAAATTACTTTTCATCAAGTAATTTTTTTAATTCATCCATAAAAGTATTAATATCTTTAAACTGTCTATATACTGAAGCAAATCGTACATAAGCTACTTCATCTTTATCCTTTAACTTTTCCATAATCATTTGACCTATTTTTGTAGTGGATATCTCTTTTTCCATAGAATTACTAATAGATTTCTCAATGTCATTTACTATTTTTTCCATTTGCTCAACAGACACAGGTCTTTTTTCACAGGCTCTAATAATACCATTTAAAACTTTATTTCTATTATATGGTTGTCTAGTTCCATCTTTTTTAATCACTACAATAGGTATTTCTTCAATTTTTTCATAAGTTGTAAATCTTTTATTACATTTAGAACACTCTCTACGTCTTCTTATAGCATGTCCTTCTTCTGTAGGTCTAGAATCTACAACTTTAGTCTCATAATATTCGCAATAAGGGCATATCATATAATTCACTCCAAACATTTATATTCTAAATATATTATAATTTATATAAGTTATTTTGTCTAATAGACAATAATAAATCTCAGGCAGCCCTGAGATTTATTATTTAAATATTTAATTTATATCTGAAAATTAATGTATGTTTTCCTTTTCTCTCTCTAACATCACCTTTTAAAATTTCAACTTCTTCTCCAGTATCGAGGTTGATATTCTTGCCTTCAATTTCTTTAAAAGTTTTTCTAACTTCTTCAGAATTTTCAGCTTCTACTTCCTCTTTAACGCCCCAGGCGCTTGCAAGTACACTTGCCATGTTTCAAGTATCACAAGCGTCTTTTTTCCTTTGTTCTATTGATTGTTTTATTATATCTTTCAATGCTACTATTGGCTCTTTTCCATATGGAAAATTCATCTATTTTCCTCCTTTTACTTTCATTGCTGATTTTACAGTATTGTAAATTAACATTGTTATAGTCATTGGTCCAACTCCACCTGGTACTGGTGTAATATGACCTACAGTTTCTTTTACATCTTCAAAGTCTACATCTCCAGCTAATTTACCATCTACTCTATTGATACCTACATCTATAACTGTAGCACCTTTTTTAACCATGTCACGCTTTACAAAATTTGCTTTTCCTATAGCAGCTACAAGTATATCTGCTTCTTTAGTAATTTCTTTCAAGTTTTTAGTTCTAGAATGACATATTGTAACTGTAGCATTTTTTTGTAACAATAATAATGAAATTGGTTTTCCTACAATATTACTTCTACCTAGTACAACTACTCTTTTTCCTTCAACATCAATGTCATTACTTTCTATAAGTTTAATTATCCCATGAGGAGTACAAGGGATGAATGTGTCTTCTCCTACAAGTAATTTCCCTGCATTTATAGGATGAAATCCATCTACATCTTTTTCAATAGATATTTTCTCAATTACTTTTTTTTCATCTATATGTGCAGGTAATGGTAATTGTACTAATATTCCATGTATGGTGTCATCATTATTTAATTTCTCAATCAAATCTAATAATTCACTCTCTGAAACATCTTTATCTAAGGAGTGAACTTCAGATTTCATTCCTAATTTTTTACATGCTTTATCTTTACTTCTTACATAGGATTGAGATGCAGGATTCTCTCCAACTATTATTACTGAAAGGCCTGGAACAATCCCCTTTTCTTTAAGTTCATTTATTTTAATCTGTAAGTCTTCTCTTATATTATTTGAAACTTCTCTTCCATTTATAATTTGCAAATTAACACCACCTAATTTAATTCCATTTTAATTTTAAATTTCTTGCTGCTCTAACTTCATCCACTCTTCTAACTGGAGCATTATGAGGAGCTTCTTTTAGAAGTTCAGGATTACTTTCTGCTTCTTTTGCTATTTTAATCATAGCATCTATAAAGTTATCTAAGGTTTCTTTGCTCTCTGTTTCTGTAGGTTCTATCATTAATGCTTCTTTAACTATTAATGGGAAATAAACAGTAGGAGGATGATAACCATAATCTAATAATCTTTTAGCTACATCCATTGTATTAACTTCTAGACTATCTTCTTTTAAACCAGCTAATACAAACTCATGTTTACATACTGTTTTTATTGGTAAGTTATAATGTTCTTTTAGTTTATTCATCATATAATTTGCATTTAATACTGCAGTTTCACTTACTTTCTTTAATCCATTGCCTCCAAGAGCAAGTATATAAGTATACGCCCTTAGATTAACAGCATAATTACCATAAAACCCTTTTACTTTTCCTATAGATTCTTTTCTATCATAATCTAAAACAAATTTATCATTCTTCTTTTCCACTACAGGTACAGGTAAGAATTTAGCTAAATGTTCCTTTATTCCAACAGCTCCACTACCTGGACCTCCACCTCCATGAGGAGTTGAAAAAGTTTTGTGAAGATTAAAATGCATAACGTCAAATCCCATATCACCTGGCCTTACTCTTCCCATTATAGCATTCATATTTGCACCATCATAATATAAAAGCCCTCCTGCTTCATGAACAAGCCCTGCTATTTCTTTCATATCTTTTTCAAATAATCCTAATGTATTTGGATTTGTAAGCATAAGTCCAGCCACTTTATCATCTAAAATCTTCTTTAAATTTTCAACATCTACTAAGCCTTCATTTGAAGATTTTACTTCTACAATATCATAACCTGCCATTGCAGCAGTAGCAGGATTTGTTCCATGAGCAGAATCTGGAACTATTATTTTTGTTCTATGATTATCATTATTTGCATTATGATATGCTTTTATAAGCATAATACCTGTTAATTCGCCATGAGCTCCAGCAGCTGGCTGTAGAGTAACTCTATCCATTCCAGATATTTCAGCTAAATGATTAGATAGATTATACATTAACTCAAGTGATCCTTGAACAGTATCTTCTGATTGATAAGGATGAATATTTGTTAAACTATCCATATTTGCCATATCTTCATTTATTTTTGGATTATATTTCATAGTACAGGAGCCTAATGGATAAAATCCTGTATCAATACTATAATTTAATTGTGATAAATTAGTATAATGTCTTACAACATCTAATTCGGATACTTCTGGAAGTTCCAAATCTTTATCACTTAAATATTCTTTTGGAATAAGTTGTTCTATTTCTTTTTCCAATACATCATTTTTTGGAAGGCTATATGCCTTTCTACCTTTTTTTGATAGTTCAAAAATTAATTTATCATAATTTTTCATTATAGCACCTCCAATACGGAAACTAATTTATCTATCTCTTCTTTAGTTCTCTTTTCAGTTACTGCAAACAATATTGAATTATCAATATCATTATAATCCTTACCTAAATCATAACCACCAAGAATTTTATTTTCTAGTAACTTTTCATTTACTTCATTAACTTTTATATCACTTTTAACAGCAAACTCTTTAAAAAATGGTTTATTAAATACTGGTTTAAATTTACCACTTTCAGTTATTTTATCAAATGCATAATGAGCTTTTTGTAAAGATTGAATTGCAACTTCTTTTAATCCTTCTTTACCCATTGTAACTAAATATATTGCTGACATTAAAGCATTTAGCCCTTGATTTGAACATATATTTGATATAGCTTTATATCTTCTTATATGTTGTTCACGAGCTTGTAAAGTAAGAACAAATGATCTTTTATTATCCTTGTCAACTGTTTCTCCTACTATTCTTCCAGGTATTTTTCTTGCTAATTTCTGCTTAACTGCCATAAACCCTAGTGTAGGACCACCAAAATTCAATTTATTACCTAAGCTTTGACCTTCTCCTACTACAATATCAGCACCTAAATCACCTGGAGATTTTAAAACACCTAATGAAATAGGGTCAACATAAGTTATAAACTTAGCTTTTTTAGTATTATGAGTGATTTCTTCAATCTCTTTCAAATTCTCGATAATTCCAAAAAAGTTTGGATTCTGTACTATTATACCCGCTGTATTGTCATCAGCAACTTCTTTTAATTTATCTACATCTGTTACTCCATCTTTCATATCAACTTCTATTAGTTCAATATCTCTAAATTTCATATAAGTTTTTACAACTTTCCTTACTTCAGGATGAACTGTTTTTGAAATGATTACTTTATTTTTTCTAGTTACATCTGCTGCTACAAGACCTGCTTCAGCACATGCAGTAGGGCCATCATACATAGAAGCATTTGAAACATCCATGCCAGTAAGATTAGATATAAGAGTCTGATATTCAAAAATCACCCTAAGTGTTCCTTGGCTTATTTCAGCTTGATAAGGAGTATAAGACGTTAAAAATTCCCCTCTAGATGCTATATGACCTATTAAAGATGGTATATAATGATCATACATGCCTGCTCCTAAAAAACAAGTTAAGTCATCAATAGTTTGATTTTTATTTCCAAGCTTTTTCATATGATTTCTTATTTCTAATTCAGATAATGAATCATCTATTTTTAAATCTCTATCTAGTCTTAAAGACTTTGGAATATCCTTAAATAAATCATCAATAGAATTAGCACCTATTACATCTAACATCTCATCTCTATCTTGTTTAGTATTAGGTATATATCTATGCATATTATTCCTCCTCTGCACAGAATTTTTCATAATCTTCTTTATCCATTAAATCATCTAATTTAGCGTTATCTGCCATTTCCACTTTTATAAACCAACTTCCAAAAGCATCTTCATTTACAAGTTCTGGAGAGTCTTCTAACTCTTCATTTACTTCAATTACAGTTCCAGATACTGGCATATAGATATCTGATGCAGTTTTAACAGATTCTACTACTCCAAAAGATTCTTCCTTTTCTAACTCATCATCTACTTCTGGTAATTCCACATAAACTATTTCACCTAAATTATGTTGTGCATGGTCTGTTATACCTATTAACGCCTTATTACCTTCTACCTTTACCCACTCATGATCACTTGAATAATATAAACCTTCTACTGTTTTCATTAAAATTCCTCCTTAAATTTTTATTTTTTATTTTGTTTTAAAAATTTTGTATTAACAACTTTAACTTTTGCAAATCTTTTTCTAATTTTGATATCAAATTCTGTTCCAAGATCTGCATAATCAATATCAACCATTGCTTTACCAATATTTTTCTTTAATGTAGGTGAATGATAACCTGTTGTAACAAAACCAATTTTTTTATCATCCTTATATACTTCATAACCACTTCTTGGTATGCCTTTATCTATCATTTCAAACCCTACTATTTTTCTTTTTAATCCCTCTTCTTTTTGTTTCTTTAAAGCTTCTTTCCCTATAAAATCAGACTCTTTATTTAATTTAACAAAAAATCCTAATCCTGCTTCTAATGGAGTTATATCTTTAGATAACTCATTTCCATATAAAGGCAAATTAGCTTCAAAACGAAGGGTATCTCTTGAACCAAGTCCTGCTGGTTTTATTCCTTCTTCTTTGCCAACTTCTAATAATTTTTCCCAAACTTCTACAATATCATTATTCGCTAAATATATTTCAAAACCATCTTCCCCTGTGTAACCAGTTCTTGATACTATAGCTTTTTTTCCATCAACAAATACATTTCTATCAAGATAGAAAAATTTAATATCAGATAAATTTTTGTCAGTAATTTTTTGTAATATTTGTTCAGCCTTAGGTCCTTGAATAGCTATTTCAGAATATTTGTCTGATAAATCATTAATTTCCACATGATAATCTTTTCTGTTTTCTTTTATCCATTCATAATCCTTTTCTAAATTACTTGCATTTACTACTAAAAAATAATGGGTGTCAGAAAATTTATAAACAAGTAAATCATCTACTACTCCACCATCTGGATAGAGAAAAAATGTGTAAAGAATTTGATTGTTCTTAAGTGTTGTTATATCGTTTGTTACTAAATAACCTACAAAGTCTTTTGCATCATCTCCTTTTATTTCAATTTCTCCCATATGAGAAACATCGAAAATTCCTGCATCACTTCTAACTGCTTCATGCTCCAAAGTAAGACCTTCAAATTCTACAGGTAATTTCCATCCATAATAATCTGTCATTTTTCCGTTTAACCTTAGATGAGAATCATATAAAGCTGTTTTTTTTGAATCTACCATCATATCACTCCTTAAATATTTTTCCCCCTTGAAAAGGTTTTCATTAAGGGACATTAAAAAAAGAAATATAAAAACATACAAAATATATGCCTTATATTTCTCTGTATCTAGCCTGAGAGCTTTACATATTAATGTATTTCTCCTTCGGCGTCGCTAAAGCGATCTCTCCAGAGTTTCATCAAATAACGATCCTTTTACCTGAGAGTTTCTATAAAAATTATGGCGAATTTTATATATTGCTCCATCGGCTATCTATTTAAAGATATCTCTCGTTATTCTCATCTGAGTATTATATTATTAATTACATAATAATATATTTGAGCAATTATTACAACAATAGTTATTATTTTAACTTATTATTTATAATTTTCTTAATAATTATATATTATCATTTAAATCTTTATATTTTTGTGAATCTATGTTTACTAATATAACTTCATTTCCTATCCTAACTATATCCTCCCAATCAATAACTACATTATTATACTTAGTAAAAAGACTCATTATTCCACCAGCTTTGGGCATTATTATAGCTTTTATTTTTGCATTTTCCAAATCAATTTCTATATCATTTATCATACCCAATTTTGAACCATCAACAACATTTATTATTTCTTTTTCTGTTAATTCCGATGCTTTAATCATATTATCACCTCTTATCCTTTTATAATATATTTATATTAACTTGTCTTAAATTATGCATAATAAAAAAAATTAGTATAGAATCTATACTAATTTTTTCATATGATTTAAAGCAGTTTTCTCTAATCTAGAAACCTGAGCTTGAGAAATACCTATTTCTTCTGCAACTTCCATTTGAGTTTTACCTTCATAGAATCTCAAGTTTAATATTAGCTTTTCCCTATCATTTAATTTTCTTATACCTTCTCTTAGTGCTATTTCTTCTAACCATAGTTCATCTTCACTTTTTTCATCACTTACTTGATCCATTACATATATTGCATCTCCATTATCATGATAAATAGGTTCAAATAAGGATATTGGATCCTGAATAGCATCTAATGCAAATACAACATCTTCTTTAGGTAAATTCAATTCATCAGATATTTCTGTTATTGTAGGTTCTTTTGAATTCTTTTTTATCAATTGCTCTCTTGCTTGTAACGCTTTATATGCTATATCTCTAAGTGATCTACTAACTCTAATAGAATTGTTATCCCTTAAATATCGCCTAATTTCACCTATTATCATAGGTACAGCATAAGTTGAGAATTTCACATTATGTTTTAAGTCAAAATTGTCTATTGCTTTTATTAATCCTATACAGCCTACTTGAAATAAATCGTCAACATTTTCTCCTCTTTTGTTAAACCTTTTTATAACACTTAAAACTAGTCTTAAATTTCCTTGGATAAATTCTTCTCTAGCTTTCATATCTCCTTTATGAATTCTATCAAATAATTTCCTCATTTCTTTATTAGTTAATACGGGCAACTCTGATGTATTTACTCCACAAATTTCTACTTTGTTAATGTACATTTATGTTCATTCCCTTCTAGATGATCTACCCCTTTCAATATAAATTATTACCTTAGCTTTATATTTTATACAAAAGTAAATTGGTTATTTTTTCATATAAAATATTTTAATTTATTATTTCCTAAAAAAAAAATAGCATACATTTGTATGCTATACCATTTTACTTATTTCCTTTTGTAACCTTCTTACTATACGTTTCTCAAGTCTAGAAATATAAGATTGTGATATTCCTAAAATATCTGCTACTTCTTTTTGAGTTTTTTCTTCACCTGTCTTTTTAATTCCAAATCTCAGCTCCATTATTTTTCTTTCTCTTTCAGATAAAGACTCCATAGCTTCCATTAATAATTCTTTATCTATTTCCTCTTCTAATAATTTAAAAATTATATCACTGTCCGTACCTAAAATATCAGATAATAATAATTCATTTCCATCCCAATCCGTATTCAAAGGTTCATCAAAAGATATTTCAGTTTTAGTTTTATTGTTTTTTCTTAGGTACATTAATATTTCATTTTCTATACATTTTGAAGCATATGTAGCTAATTTGATGTTTTTATCTGGTTTAAATGTATTTACAGCTTTTATAAGTCCAATAGAACCTATAGATATTAAATCTTCTATCCCTATACCAGTATTTTCAAATTTTCTTGATATGTATACAACCAATCTTAAATTTCTCTCTATTAATATTGTTTTTATACTTTCATCATTTTCAATTTTAGATATTAAATACTTTTCTTCTTCTGGTTCTAGTGGAGGAGGAAGAATTTCACTTCCACCTATATAAAATATACTTTCTTCTTCATATAAATTTAGCATTTTTAAACATTTAATATATAAAATTTTAATCTTTAATTTCATTATTGTTAATAATTTTTTCAATTTTTACGCCTCCAGTTAGTTAATTATTTCAGGATGTAATAGGGCCACATAATCATTATTATTTGTCAAATGACTATTATAAATTCCTATTACAATTTCTGATACTTGCTTGTCTTCATCATTTTCAATGATTATTCTATCTGGTTTAAAACCCAGTAACATTCCATTTTCTTTGCCCACTGACTTAAATGGTATAAGTCTAAATTTAATAAGTTCATTGCTATTAGATATTACTCTTGATATTATACTTAAATCATCTTCACTATATATTGTAAATATATCCCGTATTGAACTAGGTAATAATTCACTTATTGCTGAAAATTCAACCACAATAACTGGTATATTTGTTATTGGATCTATTAGTGAATTACCAGTATCTACAAGTCCTTTTAATCTTGCTGTCTTATCTTGTAATTTAACTATAAAGCTTACATACATATTTTCTTTACTTATTTTACTATAAATATATTGTGATGCTATTTTATAAAATATATAAGATATGATTATTCCAACTATCAATATAGATGGCTTAAAATTATTTATACTTTTTATATAAAATATGCCTTCTCCAAAATATACTTTAGAATTAGTTAAATAAAAAAGAGCAAATGAACCACCTGCAAATACAAATGATACTGTATAAAATGTAGCAAATAATTTTAAAAACTTTTTAAGTTTAAAAGGATTAAATGCTAAAATTATCAAAATTATAGAAATACATATTTTCCCAATAAAATTGCCCATAAAATGTAATTTGGGAATGAATACTATTAATGTATATAAAGCACCTAGTAATGCAGATAATATAATTCTTATATTATTAGTATCTGTTCTTGTAAATCTTTTTGTGACATATAATATTATATAATTGATTATAAAATTTTCTATTAATAAATATTCAGCATAGATGTACAAATTTAGCCCCCCTTAAAATGTATTTTATCTATGCATAAAACTATATTAAATCTTCTTATAAACTTTTATGCATTTATAGTACAATATATTCCTATTATACAGAAGTTTAATCTAAAATTATGTCAAAGTCTGAAGTCGAAAAAAGACCCATTTCGTCATTCGAAATGAGTCTTTTAAAAATTCTATTTTATATTATCTATTTGTTCTTCTTCTTAAAAAAGTTGGTATATCTAGTTCATCTTTCAAATCATTTTTTTCATTATTATCTTTGTTAATTTGTGTATGTTGATCATTTTTATCAGAAGTATTTTTAAAAGGATTTTGTGATGAATTCTCTTTAGGATTATTATTAAAGCCTGTTGCAATAACAGTAATTTGAATATCATCTTTAAGAGTTTCATCTACAACTGCACCAAAAATTATATTTGCATCTGGATCTACATTTTGTTTAATAAGATCTGCTGCCTCATTCACCTCAAATAAACCAAGATTTGATCCTCCAGTAATATTAAGTAGTACTCCATTAGCACCTTCAATAGAAGTTTCTAATAGCGGACTATGTATTGCTTGTTTTGCAGCTTCAGTAGCTCTGTTTTCACCATTTGCTCTACCAATACCCATATGAGCTAATCCTTGATCTAACATAATTGTTGTAACATCAGCAAAATCAAGGTTTACAAGTCCAGGTACAGCTATTAAATCAGATATCCCTTGAATACCTTGTCTTAAAACATCATCTGCTATTTTAAATGCATCCATTATAGATGTCTTTTTCTCTACTATTTGTAACAATCTATCATTAGGAATAGTAACTAAAGTATCTACTTTAGTTTGTAATTCTTCTATACCTTTAGCTGCATGTGAACTTCTTCTTCCTCCTTCAAACATAAATGGTTTAGTTACAACACCAACTGTAAGTATTTCCATTTCTTTTGCTACTTCAGCTACTACAGGTGCAGCACCTGTACCTGTTCCTCCTCCCATTCCTGCAGTTATAAATACCATATCTGCACCTTCTAATGCTTCTTGTATTTCATTTCTACTTTCTTCAGCAGCCTTTTTTCCTATTTCAGGATTAGCTCCAGCACCCAAACCTCTTGTTAACTTTTCGCCTATTTGAATTTTTATATCAGCTTGAGAAGAATGAAGAGCTTGTCTATCTGTATTAACAGCAATAAAATTTACTCCTTTAACACCTTCATCTATCATTCTATTTACAGCATTATTTCCACCGCCGCCTACACCTACTACTTTTATTTGAGCGAATTGTTCCATATCTACATCAAATTCAAACACAATTTAACCCCCTTATTACATTTTATCATTTTATCGTTTCTTTTATAATCATCTCTTATTATAAGATAAATCTCATTAGAATTATATTCGACATAGGATTCTTATATCCTTCTTAACTTTAAAATATAATTTTAATATTATAATTATTTTATCATATTATTTTACATTATAATCAATAATTTTAGTATCTTTAAATATTAAATTTAGAACATAAACAATATTATATCAGCATTTTATTAATCGTTCAAATGCTGTTTGTTGAAAAAAAACCTTCTTATAATAGCAAAATTATTAAAAAGCCTAATTCCAAATGCAAATATTGCTGCATAATATAAGGGAACTCCTAATTTATCACCAATATATGCAAGCAATGCTGCTAAAATAGCATTCCCAATAAAACCAGAAATAAATATCCCTGAGTTAAATTTATTTTCAAGAGATGCCCTTACTCCTCCAAAAACTGAATCCATACATGCAAGTATAGCTACAGACATATATGTTGAGTAGCTTAATGAGAAAGTAACAGGCATATATAATCCTATTACTACTCCTAATATAATACCAATTAACGCAATTAACAAATTATTCACCTTCTTCTATAGGATTCATATATTTTACTTCCAACTTATCATTATATTTAGGTATAACAATAAGGTCTCTTTCTTCACTTTCTATTTGTAAATCCCTAGCATCATTTAAATATCTTCCATATGTTCCTTGAGCATTTATAGCAGAATATAATTTATTTGGATCACCTATGGCTTTTATTATAAAAGGAGATACTAGATTTTTCTTATTGACTCTTATAACTGGTCCTCCACATCTAACTGGGGAATTTAATATTACTCTTTGTCCTCCAATATCTATAGCTTCAGCTCCAGCAACCTTTAAATCATTTAAAATATTCTGTATGTCAGCATCATGTACGATACCACTTGTATCACTCTGACCTATAACAAAATCTTCTGCACTATCTTGTATTTTTATAACTATTCCAGGACCAGATAAATCCTTAAACCCTCCCAAGCTTTTAAATCTCTCAATATCACTTTCAAGTAGTGAAATAATCTCTGTTGTATTATTTGCTGTTTCAATTTTTTCAAGCTTTTTTTCTTGTTCTTTTATAATCTTTTTTATATCAATAACTTCACTTTTAGTTTTTTCTAATTTATTTTGTGTCTGCTTTATAGTACTTAAAGTCACAAATGAATTATCTCCTGTATTATTTCTTATTTGTTGAGGAATTATTATACCTAAAGCTAAACATAACAAAAATATTATCACTCTTATTATATACTTATTCATATAAAGACCCTCCTAGGTCTATTCTTCTTCAGTTATAGGGTTTGCATATTTAAATTCTTTTATTTCAGTATATCTAGGTATTTTTATACTATCTTTTTTATTTATTTCAACCTTATATCCATAGCTTTCTAATAAATCAATTATACCTCCATTAATTTCTAGAGCAGTTTTTAAATCATCACTTGGACCAATAGATTTAATAACTATAGGAACTCCAATAGGTTTGTTATTAATATTTAAATGATCACCTGCTACTAACATCTCTGAAAATGATGTATATCTTAAATCATTTATTGCTATAGCTTCTGAGCCAGTTACATTTAAATAACTTATTATATCAAGTAAATATTCATAATCTTCAACTATTGAAATTGGATATCCATAAGCATCTTCTGAATCTGGATTATTTATAATAATCTCAATACCTTTCCCTTCTACTTCTGTATAACCTGCAAACATTTTATATTTAGAAAGCTCTTTTGAAAGCTCTTCTACATAGTCACTTTCTTCAGACACTTCAGATTCATACTTTTGAACTCTATTCTCTAAATTAGTAAGCTCATTCATTAATGCATCTTTTTCTTCTTGTACTTTTGAAAGCTCATTTACTAATTCTTTATTTTTCTGACTTGGTACAAAATCAGGGCCAACTAAATTACTTACTGTTTTATATTGTATAGCAATTATTATTCCCAAAATCACACATACAGTAACTATTAAAGACTTTGATACTAAATTTTTCATTTGTTACCTCCTGGCATTATTTAATAACTATAGGATTTTTACCTTTATCAAATTTAATTTGTTTTACAGATATACCTTTATCCTCTAAATCTTTTACTATTTTTTCAATGAATTCTAATTTATATTTTATATCATTTAACCCATCTAACGCAACATTAATTCCAGAATTTAAGACCAGAGTAGTATTTTTATCTTGTTCAATTATTTTTGATATTTTGTATGAATACTGTTCTTTATTATAATTATTTAATAGTTTTAATATTTTAGAAATATAATTATTATTTTTAAAATTAATTTTTTTATTTAATTCATATTCTATAGAGTGAGTAGTTTCTAATAAAGGTATATTTTTATTTTTCAACTTAGATAATGTATTAAGTACGAAACCTTCATTATCAATATATATATAATTACCATTATTATTATATACTATAACTTCTTTTCTTTCTTGTATATTTATAACAAATGTATCTGGAAGTTTCATATCTATATTTGCAGTTTTAATATAAGGATGATCTGTTAAATTTTCTACTATAGTTTTTTTATTGATCTTAAAGATATTTTCTCCTTTAATAATTCCTGAAGCAAGTATTATTTTCTCATCTTCAAGTTCATTTTTTCCTTTTATATTAATATTTTTCACATGAAATAAAGTAGTTTGAGTAAAAAGTATAAAAAAAAGTAATGATATTAACAATAATATTATCATGGTCATAATTAATATTCTTTTTTTCTTTATTTTTTTATCAACTTTGTATTTCTTTTCCATAATTTCCTCCATAGCTTGTACATTTTGCTACAATTCTTATAAGCAGCCTTAAGCTGCTTATTTTATTCTTCTTATATTAGCACCTATTGATTTTAAGTTTTCTTCCAGTCTCTCATATCCTCTATCTATATGTGATATATTATCTATTATAGTAGCGCCTTCTGCTGCAAGTCCTGCTAACAATAATGATGCTCCACCTCTTAAGTCTTTTGCAGTTACTTTGGCACCTGTTAATTGCTTAACTCCTTTTATGACAGCTACATTTCCTAAAGTTCTAATATTTGCTCCCATTCTCACAAGTTCTGGAACATGTTTAAATCTATTTTCAAATATCGTTTCAGATATTACACTTGTTCCACTTGACAGTGTTAATAATGCCATTATCTGGGCTTGCATATCTGTTGGAAATCCAGGATATGGTAAAGTTTGTAAGGATTCAATAGGATTTATTATTCTAGGACCAATAATTTTAAGTGTAGTACAATTATTATAAATAGAACATCCTGTCTCTCTTAATTTAGCAATTATAGATTGTATATGATCAACCTGAATATTTTTTAAAATTATTTCACCTTTAGTAATTGCTGATGCCACCATATATGTACCAGCAACTATTCTATCTGGTATAATAGTATGTTCAACACTATTTAGGTTGTTTACACCATCTATCCTTATTATACTTGTTCCAGCACCATATATTCTACCACCAATTGAATTTAAAAAATTTTGAAGATCAATTATTTCAGGTTCTCTTGCGGCATTTCTTATAATTGTAGTTCCTTGGGCTCTAATGCTAGCTAACATTATATTTTCTGTTGCTCCTACACTAGGATAATCTAATTGAATATCTGCTCCTTTTAAACTTTTACCTTTACAATATATAAAGCCGTGAGATTCTTCTATTTCAGCACCTAATTCTTTTAATGCTTTAAGATGAAAATCAATTGGTCTAACTCCAATTTCACATCCTCCAGGATATGAAACTTCAACTTCACCACACCTAGAAAGCATTGCTCCCATTAGTATTATAGAAGAACGCATCTCTCTAACTAATTCCTCTGGTATTCTTACTTTATCTAAATTTCTTGAATCTACAGTAACAATATTATCAACAGCATTAACTTTACAACCTATAGCTTTTAAAATTTTAACCATAACTTTTAAATCACTTATTTCTGGTATATTAAAAATTATATTAATATTATTATTTAAAATTGAAGCAGCAAGTATAGGTAAAACTGAATTTTTTGCTCCTCTTACAGTAATTTCACCTGATAATTTGTTACTCCCTTCTATTACATACTTAGACATTTGGGCACCTCCATGAAATGAAAATAGTTATATGTAAACTATATTACATTTTATGCTTTATCTAAGGAGGTGTGACTATACTATATAAGTTGTAATATTAGGTTATATATTTTATCAACTGAATCTTTTTTGCCTAGTTTTTTACTGTTCATACTCATTTGAATTAACCTTTCTTTATTTTTTAGTAAAGAAAGCATTTCATCATTTAATTTTTCTCCTGATACATCTTTGTCTAATATTGTAATTCCTGCACCAGCCTTTTCTATAGCTCTAGCATTATACTCCTGATGATTACCTGTAGTGTAACCTTTAGGTATTATTATACTTGGTAATCCAAGTGCAGTTATCTCAGCAAGAGTTATTGCTCCCGCACTAGTAATAACTAGATCAGCTATTTTAAATCCACTAGGCATGTCATAAAAAAATGGAACTACATTTATATGAGGTGGTAACTTACTTATTCCTCTACTTTTTAATTTATGAATAAACTTATCATAATGATTTTTACCTGTTATATGAAATAATTGTAAATTTTCATTCTCTAAATTCTTTTCTATTAAACTAATTATTGATTCATTTAAACTTTTTTGCCCTCCACTACCACCTAGTGAAATCACAAAGTCCTTATTTCTATCTATTTTCAGATTTTTATATGCCTCTTCTTTATCCACTTCAAAAAAATCTATTTTAACAGGATTACCTGTAATTGTAACCTTATCTTCATTTTTAAAATACTTTTTACTTTCTTCAAAACTTGCAGCTATTTTATCTACAAAACCAGATAATATTCTATTAGTAGCACCTGGTAAAGCATTTTGTTCATGGATAAGAGTAGGTATTTTTTTTAATGATGCAATTAATACTACTGGACCACACACATATCCACCTGTTCCAATTACAATATCAGGACTAAAATCCTTTACAATTTTTCTTGCATCATTTAGCCCATATAATAATTCTTTTACAGACTTAATTGTATCAAAGGATAATCTCCTTTCAAATCCCTTTACTCTTATTCCCTTAAATTTAAATCCTTCTCTAGGCACTAATTCAGACTCCATACTATTATGAGTACCTACATATAATATCTCAGAATCTGGTTTTTCTTTTTTTATTTTTTTTGCAATAGCTAGAGCAGGAGAAATATGACCTCCTGTACCTCCGCCTGTAATTAAAAATTTCATTAATTTCAACTCCTATCTAATGAGACATGTCTAGATATATTTAAAAGTATTCCAATACATGCCATAAACATCATAAGTGAAGTCCCTCCCGCACTTACAAATGGTAGTGGTATCCCTGTTGGAGGCAGAGAACTTGTGACTACACCTATATGAATTAAAGTTTGAATTGCAATAAGCGCAGTAATTCCTGATGCTAAATAACACCCAAATAAGTCTTTAGCGGATAAAGCAATTTTAATTCCTCTCCAAATGATTATCAAAAATAAAATAATAACTATTACACTACCAATAAATCCAAGTTCTTCACCTATAATAGAAAATATAAAATCATTATATGGTTCAGATAGATAAAAGAATTTTTGCTTGCTTTTCCCGAGACCAGCACCAAATAATCCTCCTGAGCCTAATGCATATAAGGATTGAATAACTTGCCATCCTGCATCAGTTGGATCATCAAAAGGATGCAAAAATACAGTCATTCTTCTAAGTCTATATGCTTCACCCTTTATCGCAAAGAAAAGTCCTACTACTCCAATAGCACCTATTCCTGACAAATGACTCATCTTTGCTCCAGAAACAAATAACATTGCTACTAACGTAGTAGCAAGAGTTGCACTAGTACTCAAGTCTGGTTGTATTATTATAAGTGCAGCTGAAAACCCTATAATTAATAATGCAGGTACGAGTCCTTTCCAAAATTTTCTTATATCATCTTTTTTCTTTGCTAAAAAAGTAGCCATTAATATTATGGAGGCAAATTTTATAGCATCTGATGGCATAATGGTATTTCCAAATATAACTACCCATCTAGTTGCTCCTCCTATTTCTTTACCTAATGGGGTAAATAAAAGTGCATCTAAAACTATAGCACCTAAAAATATAATTTTAGATAATTTAGCTAATCGAGTATATTTAAAATTCATAAAAAAAATCATTACAAATAACCCTAAAATAGCAAAGATTAATTGCTTCACAAGAAAATGATAAGGATTGTTTAATTTATAATAAGCATCAGGATAACTAGAGCTAAATACCATTATTATTCCTATAAAAACTAAAACAATTGTAGTAATCATTAATGTAAAATCACTAGCCTTTTTGGCCATTATGGTTCCTCCTTATACTTTTAACCATATTTTTGAATTCATCTCCTCTTTCTTCATAATTATTATACATATCCCAACTAGCACAAGCAGGAGATAATAAAATAGTACTATTTGAGCTTGCTAAATTGTATGCTTTATAAACTGCTTCTTTCATATTATTAACCATATAAATGTTTTCTATATCATATTTTTCAGCAACTTTCTTTATTTCATTTGCAGTTTGTCCTAACAATATTAAATTATCAATTTTTCCTTTTGAAACTTTTATAAGTTCATCATATGAGGAGTCCTTATTATATCCACCTGCAATCAATATTATATCTTTTTTTATAGCATTGATTGCCTGTATAGAAGCATCAACATTTGTAGCTTTTGAATCATTATAATATCTCACTCCATTAATTTCATCAACAAATTCCAATCTATGTGATACGCCTTGAAAATCTGAAATAGATTTTTTTATATTATTTATATCTATATTAGCTGCAAGACATATACCTATAGAAGTCATTATATTTTCAATATTGTGTTTACCAGGAACTTTTATGTCATCTAATTTAATTATATTGATACTTTTAATACCGTCACTATAAACTATATGTCCACAATTTATAAAAATTCCTCTATTTAGTTTTTGTTTTTGACTAAAATATATGACTTTAGCTTTTGTACTATCTGCTAATTTCTTAACTTCTAAATCATCATAATTTAATATTGTAAAATCTTTTTCATCTTGGTTTCTAAGAACTTTTATTTTTGAATTTTTATAATTCATATAATTTCCATGCCAATCTAAATGATCTGGATTAAAATTTATTATGGCACTAATATTTGGTTTAAATGAATAAGTGTTCTCTAATTGAAAGCTACTAGCTTCTATAATAAAATAATCTTCTTCTTTTGAATTAACCAATTCCCACAATATGCCCACTCCTATATTACCTGTTATATGGGCAGTAATATTTGCTTCTTTAAAAATTTTTCCTACTAAAGTTGTTGTTGTTGTTTTGCCATTAGTTCCAGTTATAGCAATAAATTTATTCTTAAATAATCTATATCCTACTTCAATATCTGTAACTACCTCAATATTCTTTTGAATTGCATCTTGAATTATAGGTACTGAATTCTTTATTCCTGGACTTTTTATTATTAAATCAATATCCTTTAAATTTAGATTATTATGGCCTAATTTATAATCAATATCAATATTTTTTAAATTATCAATATATTGTTCAAGTTCATTTTTATTTTTAGAATCATTAATAATTATATTAGCTTTTAATTTATCTAATGCTTTTGCAGTAGACACGCCACTTATACCTAAACCTAATATTAATACATTTTTATTTTCAATATTCATTTAAATCCTCCATCTATATATAATATTTAAGTGATAATAGACTAAATAATGATAATAAAACTGTTACACCCCAGAATACAGTAACTACCTTAGTTTCTTTCCAACCAGATAACTCAAAATGATGATGAAGAGGACTCATTTTAAACAACCTTTTTCCTGTAAGCTTAAAACTTAAAACTTGTAAAATAACTGATAGTGTCTCTGCAAAATATACTCCACCAACAATAGGTAATATTAAAGGTAATTTTAAAATAATTGATATAGCTGCTATTGCACCTCCAAGTGCAAGAGATCCTGTGTCTCCCATAAAAACTCTAGCAGGATATGAGTTGTATTTTAAAAAACCAAGACATCCTCCAGCAAGTGCTGCTGAAAATACTGTAACAGCTCCATATCCCATTTTTAAAGCAACTAAACTAAAAAATGACAATACTATTAATGTAATCCCTGTAGCAAGCCCATCTAATCCATCTGTTAAATTCACACTATTTACAGTCCCAACAACTACAAATATTATGAAAGGTAAATAAAGAACACCTAAATCCAAATAAAAATTATTTAAAAATGGTACAATTATCTCTGTTCCTTGAGACGCAGTTTTAGTTTGATATATCACTAAAATGACAGCTATTAAAATTTGTGCTAATAGCTTTTGATATGCTCTTAACCCCAAATTTCTCTTCAATACAACTTTAATGAAATCATCTATAAATCCTATTGCTCCAAATCCCAATGTAGAAAATATTAATAGAGATATATCTTTATTAATAATACCTGAAGTTAATGATGTTACTATTGCTGCTACTAAAAATATTATTCCTCCCATTGTTGGAGTACCACTTTTTTTAATATGACTTTTTGGACCTTCTTCTCTAATACTTTGACCAACATTTAATTTTCTAAGCAATGGTATACTAAGTGGTCCTAGTAACAATGCTATAATAAATGAAATTCCTATAATTCTAATTATATCTATATAATCTAACATTACGTTCTCCTCTCATGTATATAATATATTATTTTTGCCTATAGCTATCTAGAATATCTTTAACTATTTTATATTCATCAAATTCAATTTTTTTCTGATTTATTATTTGATATGTTTCATGACCTTTACCTAAAATCATGACAATATCATATGGTCTTGCTATTTCTATAGCCTTTTTTATAGCCTTTTTTCTATCGGGTATTTTAAAATATTCATAAGAACTTTCTTCTATACCTTGTATTATTTGCTCTATAATTACTTGTGTGTCTTCACTCCTAGAATTATCACTTGTAAGTATACATATATCCGAATATTTAGCTGCTATTTCTCCCATTTTAGGTCTTTTTGATTTGTCTCTATCTCCTCCACATCCAAATACAGTTATAATTCTAGCCTTTGCAAATTCATTAACAGTTTTTAATACATTTTTAAATCCATCAGGTGAATGAGCAAAATCTATTATAACATCAAAATCTTCATCTGATTTAATAACCTGAAATCTCCCTTTAACATTTTCAAGTTTTTCTAATCCCTGTTTTATAGTCTTTAAATCAATTCCCAATGCAATAGAACAACTTATAGCTGCTAATGCATTATATATATTAAATATCCCAGGAGTATTTAATTTAATATTTATATTTCCTAAACTTGTAACTAAATCAAAACTTATGTTTTTGGTCATTTGAATTATATTCTTAGCTTGTATATCTCCAGAATTTATTCCATATGTTATAATTCTGGTTTTTAAATCTTTTAATTTAGAAATCATCTTCTTTCCAAATTCATCATCAGAATTTATAATATTGATTTTATCAGTCATATAAAATAATTTTATTTTTGAATTCATATATTCATCTAATGATTTATGAAAATCTAAATGCTCCTCACTTAAATTTGTAAATATACCAATATCAAATTGAATCTTATGAACTCTATTAAGTGATAATGAATGAGAAGACACTTCCATTATACAATGATTAATATCTTTTTCTAACATATTATGTAAAAACAGTTGTAAATTATTAGCTTCAGGAGTTGTTTTATCTATATTATAATTTTGTTCATTTATTTTTACCCCTAATGTTCCTATAACTCCAGTTTTCCACTGATTATTTTTAAATATAGACTCTAAAAAATAACTAGTTGAAGTTTTACCATTTGTCCCTGTTATACCTACAATATTTAATCTTGTAGAAGGATAATTATAAAAAGCATTAGATAAAACAGCCAAAGCTATTCTAGAATTTTTAACTGTTATTATAGTAATATCATCTCTCTTATTATAAAAATTATTATTTTCTACGACAATAACTTTGGATCCTCTACTTAAAGCATCAAATATAAAATCATGTCCATCCAATTTAAAGCCTTTAATTGCTATAAACAAAAAATTTTCTTTTATATTTTTTGAATTATGCTCAATTCCTGATATTTGTTTTTCCAAATCACCTGATATATTAATATAGTCTAGATCCTCAATTAATTTTTGTAGCTTCAATGTTATACACCCCTATAATAATAACATAATTTTATATACTATTCTATTAAAATATTAACTTATTAACTTTTCTAAAATTTCAAAAAGACAACCTCTACAATGAATAATTGAAGTTGTCTAAGCTTTTCTATCTAGTGTTATTTAGGGTTTTTTAAATATAATTCTATAATTTCTTCCTTCTTAACTTCAGTACCTGATTTAGGTATTTGATCTATCACTTTATCTTCTTTTTTTGGAGTAACAATATCTGTAACATGCTTTAATTCCAATTCTCTTAATCTTTTTGATGCTTCAGTTATTGTAAGTCCTTTTAGATTAGGTACTGTAACTAATACATCCCCATATTCTTCCTTTTCTTCTTTTGATAACTTAGGCTCATAATCAAGATAATCAAGAGTTTCTTTAAGAATATTTCCAGCCACAGGTGCAGCTATTTGTCCACCATAATAAACGCCTGCACTTGGTTCATCAATAACTACTAAGGCTACAGCTTTTGGATTATCAACAGGCGCTATTCCGGCAAATGAAGCAATGTATTTCCCATTTGCATACTTACCATCAATAACTTTTTGAGCAGTGCCAGTTTTTCCCCCTATCTTATATCCAGGTTTATAAGCTTTACTTCCACTTCCTTTAGATACTACTGATTCTAATATCTCTAAAAGTTCTTTTGAAGTTTGATTTGATATAACTCTTCTAACTATATTTTCTTTTTTTTCTTTAATTAGGTTTCCTTCATTATCAGTAATACTTTTAACTATATTTGGTTCCATTAAATTACCACCATTTGCTACAGCAGAAATTGCAGAAATCATTTGTATAGGAGTTACTGATATTCCTTGACCAAATGAAATTGTTGCTAAATTTACCTTTTTCATTGATTTAAGTGGCCTTACTATTCCTGATGTTTCCCCAGTTAATTCAATCCCTGTCTTCTCTCCAAATCCAAATTTCTCAATATATTCATGCATTTTTGCTTCTCCTAATTTAAGTCCAACACTAACAAAAACCTCATTGCATGAATTCTGGACCCCTTCAGTAAAATTTTGACTTCCATGTGGATTATAATATCGCCAACATTTTATCTTTGCACCTTTAATTTGTGTAACATATCCATCACAATGAAACTTACTGTTTTGTGTTACTACTTTTTCTTCTAATCCTGCAGCTGCAGTAATTATTTTAAATGTAGAACCAGGTTCATAATTATCATTAATAGAAAAATTTCTCCAACTTTCATACAGTAATTGAGATTTTTGGTCCCATGGTAAATCTGTATATTTTTTTCTTTCTTTTTCATCTAAAGGCTTCCATTGCTCATCTGGATTAAATAATAATGTATTTCTATTATTAGGGTTATAATCAGGCTTTGTTGCCATAGCTAGAAGATCACCATTATTAGGATTCATCACTATTACTGAAACATTTTTAGCTTTATTTTTCACTAGAGCTTCCAATGCAGCCTTTTCAGCTAAATGTTGTATAGTTTCATCAATTGTAAGTAAAATGTTATTTCCAGGTTGTGGTTCAAAAAAACCTTCGTTTTCATAAGGCAACTGTTTTTGTTTTCCATCAACCATTTTTATCCATTTCCCATTTGTTCCTGTAAGTTCTTCATCATATATTTTTTCTATTCCATACAGTCCATAGTTATCTATATCTGTAAACCCTAGTATATGAGATGCAAAATTATCCATTGGATAATATCTTTTGTTATCATCAACAACCTCTATACCCTTTATTTTCAAGCTTCTCAACTTATCTGCATCCTTTTTACTTATCCATTTTTTTATAATTGTTAAGCTTTGCTTTTTAGTTATTAATTTGTATATATTATTTGAATCCATATCTAATATATTAGCAATTTTTATTGCTACTTTATCAGGTTCAAATATATCTGCAGGCCTTGCCCATATTGTATAGCTACTTACATTTGTAGCCAATATATTTTTATTTCTATCATAAATCATACCTCTTTTAGAAGGCACAGGAATATTCCTTGACCATTGTTCTAATGCTTTTTCTCTTAACTCTATTCCTTTTATTACTTGTATATGAAATAATCTAATAATTAATAATAATATAATTACTATACAAAATATTAGTGTAAAAAATAATCTTTTTTTAACTATAATAGTTGATGACAATTATGAAGACCTCCTAAACACTTTACTTTAGAATTATATTCTTATGTTAAATACAGAGTTCTTCATTCGTTAACCACTAATTTTTTTTACTTAAATCCACATATACTTTTTGAGATTCTTTTGGATAACTCATTCCTAATGAATTTAAAGCTACTATTTCAATCCATCTAGAATCTTTAACTTTTCCAAGCTCAATAGAAATATTTTGCTTCTCCTTAATTAAGGTTTCTACTTCAGATTCTGTAGACGATAAGTCATATTGTAGTTTAGATATATGTGCAAATCTCAATAATACTAGTATAGATATAGTTAATATTACTGTAGCATATAAAAATAATTTTAATTTTATTTTTGTATTATTTTTTTTAGGCTTTTTATTTCTTTTAGGTTTTTGGAGTTTTTTTTCTTCTAAATCATAAACTTGAAATTCTTTTTTAGCTACTACCAATTTTATTCACCTCTTTCTATTTTTAGAACACTATATCTTTTCAGCTATACGAAGCTTTGCACTTCTAGCTCTTTTATTATTTTCTAATTCATCTATTGATGCTACTATAGGTTTTTTATTTATAAGTTTTATTTCTCTTTTTTTATCACATTTACATATAGGAAATTCCTTTGGACAAATACAATTTTTATATAAATATTTATACGTTTCTTTCACTATTCTATCTTCCAATGAATGAAATGTAATAATGCTAAGTCTTCCATTAGGGTTTAAACAACCTACTATATCAATAATAGCTTGTTTTAATATTCCTAGTTCATTATTAACTTCAATTCTAATTGCTTGAAAAGTTCTTCTAGCTGGATGTGGGCCATCTTTTCTTACTGCCTTAGGTATTGCATTTTTAATTATTTCAACTAATTCACCAGTAGTTTCAATATATTTCTCTCTTCTTTTATCTACTATAAATTCAGCAATTCTTTTAGACCATCTTTCTTCGCCATAATCTTTTAATATTCTATCTAATTCTTCTACACTATAAGTATTTATAATATCTTTTGCTGAAATACTATCATATTCATTCATCCTCATATCTAATGGAGCATCTTTATGATAAGAAAAGCCCCTATTTCCTGTGTCTAATTGATGTGAAGAAACACCCAAATCTAATAATACTCCATCAACCTTTTCAATATTTAACTCTCTCAATATTTGTTTTATATTTTTAAAATTATCATGTATTAATATAGCTTTATCTTTATATTCTTTTAATTTTTCTTTTGACTTATTTATTGCATTTATATCTTGATCTACTCCTATTAATTTTCCTGTATCTAATTTTTTTACTATTTCTAATGAATGGCCAGCTCCACCCATTGTTCCATCAATATATATTCCATCAGACTTAATATTTAATCCATTTAAAGATTCTTCTAACAAGACTGATATATGATTAAATTCCATTTTTCACACCTCAAATTCAATTATTTATATTCCAAGTTCAGACATTTTTTCGGCTATATTTTCATAACTTAAATCATCATCTTCATTATATTTCGTCCATTCATCACTGCTCCAAATTTCCACTCTATTTGAAACACCAATTATGGTAGCTTCTTTATCCAACTTTGCATGTTTTTTTAAGTTGCTTGGTATTAATATTCTTCCTTGTTTGTCTAATTCACACTCCGTAGCGCCAGAAAAGAAAAAGCGAACAAAAGCTCTTGCATCTTTTCGAGTAAGCGGTAAATTCTTTAATTTATTCTCTAATACCTTCCATTCATCTTCAGGATAAATAAACAAACAATTATCTAACCCTTTAGTTAAAATAAAGTTATTACCTAGATTACTTCTAAATTTTACAGGTATTATTAATCTGGATTTTTTATCAATAGAATGATTATATTCACCTATAAACATACCTTTGCCCCACTTTTCATATAATTATACCACTTAACACCACTTTTCACCACATTATATTACTTCTACATTGATTTTAAAATTCCTTTATTTTTTATAAATTTATTAAATATTTTTTTAAAATAAAAAAAGGCATTTTAATTTTCATTAAAATGCCTTTTTAGCTGCTTTTATTCTTTTTTATCTCTCTATAATATTCTAGAATTAAACTATCTATGTAAATGCTTAATTTATATATTTCATAATAATTTGCATTAATTGATATAAGATAATTTAGCTCGTCCCTAAAAATATTAATCTTTTCATTAATTTTCATTTTAACACCTTCCACTATTAACAGTGATTTCATTTTATAATTTAAAAACATAAAAATCAATTTCTGAAAAGACTAATCCACATAGATAAAATCTAAAACCAATTGCTATGTTACAAATCACTTCATAATTCTTTAAAATATTAATTGTTTGTATCATTTTTTTACAAATAGTGACAACCTTTTACACATCTCTCTTTCGTTTAATAAAAAATAATATTCCAGAGAATATAATTAAAGATACACTTATCAGTTGAGCAACCCTAAACTGTCCCCACATCAAGCTATCAGTTCTAAGTCCTTCTATAAAAAGTCTTCCTAAAGAATATAATGCTAAGTACAGTAAAAACACTTCTCCATTTGCTTGTTTTTTATTTTTTCTATACCATATTAAAAATATAAATACAATAATATTCCATATTGATTCATAAAGAAATGTTGGATGTACATTTACTCCATTTACTTCAATAGCCCATGGTAAATCTGTAGGGCCTCCATGTGCTTCTTTATTTACATAATTTCCCCATCTACCTATAGCTTGACCTAATATTATACTTGGTGCAGTTATATCTGCAAGTTGCCAAAAGTTAATATTTCTTATTTTACAATATATAATTGCTGTTAAAACACTAGCTATTATCCCCCCATGAATCGCAAGTCCTCCTAACCTGATATTTATCATTTCCATAAAATTCCCTTGATAATAATCCCATTTAAATATTACATAATATACTCTAGCCCCAATTATAGCCATAGGTATAGCAAATATAAGCATATTAATTAACTCTTCTTCATCAAATCCTATTTCCCTTGATCTTTTTATAGCTAATAGAGCTCCTATTATCATTCCTGATGCTATAAGAATACCATACCATCTAACAGCTATACCAAATATCTCAAATGCAACTGGATCCATTTCAACACCTCTTTTATATTTATATGTAATTCGTTAATAGCTACTTAACTAAGTAGCTATTAATAAATTATAATACATCATTTTAAAAGTCAACAAACTATTTAGGATTTATAACTGATAATATATAATTATCAACTGTAAAATGACTCTTAAATCTTTTTTCTATATCTTGAAAGTTTATGCTTTTTAGTATATTGATATAGTCAAATAATGATGAATTTTGAAATTCATATTTTGTAAAGCTATTTGCTATATACTCTAAAGAATCAAAACTCATTATATGATGTCCTATCATTTTATTCTTAATTCTATTAAAATCTTCTTTATTTAACCCTACTTCATTTAAATGATTTATATTCTCTATAACTTTATCTAATACTTTTTTAGGATTTGATGACTCTCCTCCTATTATAGAATGAGAATAAGTTTTACTTGCTACAAATTGAGCTCCAAAGCTATTATTAACTAATCCTTCTTCATACATATTCTTATAAAGTTCTGTTGATTCTCCAAAGATCATATCAAGAAGTATATTTGTTACAATTTCTTTTTCTAATAACTCATTTCCATCAAATCCCACATCTTTATCCTTAAAGCCTATATTAAATAACGGTATTGATACACTTAAACTTTCTTCAATATATCTATTTTTAATTTCTTTAGGTTCATTTGGATAAATTCTTTCAATTTTATTTTGTGTATTTAAATCTTTATTTTTAATATTTTTTTCTATTGTCTTTATTGCTTTTTCAAAATCAATATCACCAACTAAAAAAAGAATCATATTTGTAGGATGATAAAATGTATTATAACATTTATAAAGGGTTTCTTTATCTATTTTAGTAATGCTTTCAACAGTTCCAGCAATATCTTCTTTTACAGGATGATAATGATACATAGCTTTCAATGAATTAAAAAATACCTTCCATCCTGGATTGTCTTCATACATTTTTATTTCTTGCGCAATTATTCCTTTTTCTTTATTCACATTTTCATCAGTAAAATATGGGTTTTCTACAAATGATACTAATAATTCTAAATTTTTATAAAAGTTATCAGTACAAGAAAACAAATATGCAGTTTGATTAAAATTTGTAAATGCATTCACATAAGATCCTAATTTAGAAAATTCATCAAATATGTTACCTTCTTGTTCTTCAAATAGTTTATGTTCTAGAAAATGTGCTATTCCTTCTGGAACTTTAATAGCTTCATTTTCTCCGATAGGAACAAACTCATTGTCATTCGAACCATAATTTGTAGAGAATATAGCATATTTTTTAGAAAATCCTAACTTAGGTACAAAATATACTTTTAAACCATTTTTCAAGACATATAAAAATGATTCTTCTTTTAATATATCACTTTTAATTGTACTAATATTTTCCATGTTAACCTCTCCTCGACGACTTATTTATCTTTTAAGAAATAAACTGTATCTAATTTTATTTTATTAATAGCTGCTATTATATCTTCTTTATTAACTTCCCGTATAGATTCTATAAGCCCTTCAATATTTTTATCGTCATTTGATAAAACCTTACTTAAATAAAACTCAGATATTGAAAATATATCATCATTTATTGTTTTCATTGAAGTAATAATTGCTTTTTTAGATTGTTCTATACTTTTTTGATCAAATTCTCCTTGTTTCATTAATTCTATTTGTTCTTTTATTATTTTCAATGCATCTTCAAATTTATCAAATTCGATACCTGCTGATATAAGCATAATTGACTTATATTTATAGACCCTTGAATAAACATAATATGCCAAACTATGTTTTTCACGTACATTTAAGAATAACTTTGAATCTGGTCCTCCACCTAAAATATAGTTTCCTACTAAAAACGCACTATATAACTTGTCTTCATATGGAATATTTGTTCTATATCCTAAAGTTAACTTCCCTTGTGTTACATCCATCTTATCTATTATGATTTTTTCTTTTATTTCATTAAATATTACTTTTTCCCTTTCAAGATTTATTTCTTCTCTCTCATTATAGGAAAATTTATCTTTAATGCTTTTTCTTATTTGTTCTGACTCTAGATTGCTTACTATATTAATTTCTATTCGAGCTCTTTTTAATAAATCTAAATAATGTTTATATAGATTTACTTCATTAATCTTATCTAAATCTTCTATATAACCATATTTATATATGCTATATTTTTCATCTCTAAACATTTCTTCAACTGTTCTTTGAACTGCATATTGTTGTTTATCATTAATTTTTGAGCTAATTCTATCTTTTAAGTTTCTCTTTTCTTGATTTACATAGTCTTTTTTAAAAACATTATTTATCAATAAAGGTTCATAAATTATACTTTTAAGTATGTCTAATTTATTGTTAAATATTTTATTCGATTCAACAAAATTTTCACTAGGTCCTTCTATACTAAATCTTAAAACATGCTTTTCTCCTTTTTTTGTAACACTAATACTTAAATCAGAACCATATAACTCTTCTAACCTTTTTTCTATTTCCATAGAATTATTATAGTCTTTAGTACCTCTCTTTAATACTAGTGGAATCATTGTATTAAAAGTTACATCTTGTTTGTTTAATGGAAGTATAAAATATACACTTATTAATTCTGTTTTAAATTTATCAGAATTAATAACATTTAAATATACTCCTTCACTTACTTTTTCTCTTATCCTTTTCATTTGGTTGCCTCCTAATTTTTCCATTTTTGCATATCTATATATTCAATTTTCTTTATTATATCTTTAACCATATTATTGTCATTAACAAATCCATCTATAACTTTTACTTTTACACCTTCAGGTAATTCACTTGTTTTTATTGAATTATGGTAAATATCATATTTAATTAAATCACTTGATTCAACATTAACTGGTATAATAATCAACTCAGAAATTCCATATTCAAATAATTCCATATTTTTCGATATAAAATCAGGACTTAAATCATTATACCACGATAATTTTATTAATGAAGGGTCAATATTAAATTCTGTAATTAGTTTTTCTTTAATTTTATTTCTAAATAATATATTTTGTTTTATTGATTCACTTTTATCTTCATCTATTATATCTTTATCTATTCCAACTAAATTAATTCCTGATTTGTTTATATTTTTAAAATTCAATTTTATTTTTTGAATATAAGAATCTACTAAAGACTCACTTTTCCAAAGTGTATCTATATATTTATATTCTATTCCATAATTATAAAGCTTGAAATCCTCCATTCTTTTTTTGAGATTTAAGACATTATAATTATCATCTAAGAACATGGGTACAACTATTATTTTTTGATACCCTTCTTTTACTATGTTTAATATTTCTTTTTCTAAATATTTATCATCATATAAATATCCCATGTATACTTTATAAGTATCTTCTATTTCATTAGATAATTTATGATAAAATTCTTTAGTTTTATTTTTATATTGACTTTTTCCTATTTTATTATATAGTAATTTATTTTCATATAATTTAATTGGATAAAAAAGTATATCTTTTTTGTTATTAAGTAGTAAAAGTCGTGTAATTTGATTCGTTGTAGAATACATTGAATCTTCACCTGAATATACTAAAATAACTGCAACTTTATTATTCGCATTATTAATTGTTGGAATATTTTTTGGTATTTGTACTTTATTTATAAATAAAATAATGAATATCAAAATATAAATTATAATAATTATTATTAAACTTTTTATTATTGATAAATATTGTTTTTTCTTATATAAACTATATATTAAAGTTATAGAAAGTGTAAATATTATTATTGATAAATTTTCAATCCAGTTATTAAAACATAAATATATCAAAAAAGACATTGTAAGAGAAGTTAAAAGAAAATATTTATAATAATTTTTAGTTTTATCCATTTAATTCCCCCAAACTATTTATTATTTATATTTATGTAAACAAAGTAGTATATTATGAAAAAATCTCAGTAAAATTTACTGAGATTTTTTTATAATTATTTAGTTTTTGGAGTTATTCTGTCAATAATTTCTGCTATATCGTCTGAAAAATCTTCAATAGGATTACCGCCTCTTACATCATTTGAAATCGTATTAATTCTTTCAAATAAATCAGGCTCATTAGATACATATACTTCATTAATATTACTATCTTCTTCTTTTATCTTTGATTCTATTTCTTGTTTCATATCATCACTTATGTTATCTTCTCCATTTATATCTATACCTACCAATGCAACTTCATCCATAGTAACTACTGTGGCATCATTAATACCATCCATTTCCACTATACTATTTGCCAAAGCATCATTGTCAATATCCATGTTCTGATCTTGATCTGTCATACCTTCGTCATTATTATTTGGATCTGTTGCATCCTCATCATTCATGTTTTCATTCGTATCCCCATTATTCATATCATTATCTTCTGTTTCCATATCATCATTTTCTTCTGTTCCATTATTATCTTTATTTTGACATCCTATACTAATTGCTGAAACCATAAGTATAATTAAGAAAATTATGCTTATGCCTTTAAATCTTTTTACCATTTTTTCACCTCCTATAATTAGTATTGCATTATTTCTAATTTTTATTATAAAACTTTTTATGTTTAAAAAAATAACTTCACTTTAAAAGTGAAGTTTAATAATGTATTCTTTTTCCATCTACCATAAATATAATTTTTTCACAGATATTAGTAGTATGATCAGCTATTCTTTCTATATATCTACCTATAAACAATAAGTTTATTACTTGATTCATAATTCTTTTATCCTCAGTTAATTTATTTAATAATTCTACATATATTTCTTCATATATATTATCTACAGTATCATCCATCTTTGCTACTTGTTTTGCTAATTGAACATCTTTTTCAACAAAACTTTCTAAGCTCCTTCTTATCATCTCTTTAGAAATATCAGCCATTTTTGGAATATCTATTAAAGGTTTTATATATTCTTCTTTACTTATACGCTTAGTAACCTTAGCAATATTTACTCCATGATCTCCTATTCTCTCTATATCTGTTATAATTTTAAGTATAGCACTAATTTCTCTTAAATCTTTTGCCATTGGTTGTTGAAGTGCTATTAGCTCTAGACATTTTCTTTCAATAATGTATTCCATTTCATCAACTTTTTCATCTAGTTTTATTGCTCTATTAGCTAATTTTTCATCTTTTTTTAAAAGTGAATTTATCGATATATCTATTATTTCTTCTGCTAATATACCCATATCAAACAACATTTTTTTTAATTTTTTCATATCATTATCAAAATATTTTCTCATAATATACCCCCTAACCAAATCTGCCTGTAATATAATCCTCTGTTCTTTTATCTTGTGGATTTGAAAAAATGTCTGCAGTTTTCCCAAACTCTACTAATCTTCCCATTAAGAAAAATGCCGTATTATCAGATATCCTACCTGCTTGCTGCATAGAATGAGTTACTATAACAATAGTATATTTATTTTTTAACTCTTCTATAAGTTCTTCTATTTTTGATGTTGCTACAGGGTCAAGAGCAGAAGTTGGTTCATCCATTAATAATACATCTGGCTCCATTGCTAATGCCCTAGCAATACATAACCTTTGTTGTTGTCCTCCAGATAAGGACCATGCTGAGGAGTCTAATCTGTCCTTTACCTCATCCCATAAGGCAGCATCTTTCAAACTTGTTTCAACTATTTTATCTAGTTCTGATTTTTTCTTAATACCATGTCTTTTTGGTCCAAAAACTACATTTTCATATATTGACTTTGGAAATGGGTTTGGTTTTTGAAAAACCATTCCCACTCTTTTTCTTAGATCAACTACATCAACCTTAGATGAGTATATATCTTTCCCTTCATATACTATTTCACCTTTATGACTAGTACCATCAATAAGATCATTCATCCTATTAATTATTCTAATAAATGTAGATTTCCCACATCCAGAAGGTCCAATTAAAGCTGTTACTTTCCTATCTTCAATTTTCATATTTATATCACTTAGAGCTTTGAAATCTCCATAGTAAAAATCTAAATTTTTAATATCTATTTTAACTCCCATACTTAATCCTCCAATTCTATCCTTTTATTCTACTTTGATATTTATTTCTTAATATTATTGATATAGCATTTGCTCCTAACAATAATATTAATAATACAATTATTCCTCCAGCTGCTAAATCATGAAATTCAGCTTGAGGCATTGTTGACCAATTATATATTTGCATTGGTAATGTTGTAAATTTATCAAATATACTTTCTGGAGTAAAAGCTATAAACGTTACAGCTCCTATCATAATCAATGGAGCAGTTTCTCCCAATGCTCTTGCTATTGCCAATATAGAGCCCGTCAATATACCAGGTAAAGAATAAGGTAATACTACCCCTTTAATTACTTGCCACTTAGTAATTCCTAATGCATAAGCCCCATATCTAAGTTCCTTTGGAACACTTTTAATAGCCTCTTGAGCTGATACAATAATAATTGGTAATATAAGCAAAGTTAATGTTAACCCACCTGATAATATACTTCTTCCAAATCCAAGTGTATTTACAAATATACCTAGACCTAATATTCCAAATACGATAGAAGGTACTCCTGCTAAATTAGATATATTTAATTTTATAATTCTTGTTAATAAACTTTTATCATCAGAATATTCTTCTAAATATAATGCAGTACCTACTCCAATTGGAAACGAAAAAATAATAGTAACAAATATAACCCATATACTACCTGTAATTGCTGCTTTTATCCCTGCTTTTTCTATGAATCTAGAAGTGAAGTTAGTAAAAAAATCTAGACTTAACCACTTTGTTCCATCTTTGAAGATATCAAATAATAATATAAATAGTACAATTAATGCAAATGATGTTGTACAAAATACTAACCCATGAAAAAATCTATCTATGATCTTTCTTTTCTTTAGATTATTCATTAATATTCCTCCCTATATTTCTTAATTATCATTCTAGCTATGATATTCATTAATAATGTAATTAAGAATAATAACATTCCTACTGCAAATATAGTTTTATATATAAGACCTCCATGGGTTACATCTCCAGATGCAACTTGTACAATAAAAGAAGTCATTGTCTGAACACTTTCTAAAGGATTTAATGTTAATCTAGGAGTAGACCCAGCCGCTAGTGTAACAATCATTGTTTCTCCAATTGCTCTAGAAATAGCTAAAACAAAAGATGAAATTATACTAGATAGTGCAGCAGGAATAACAACTTTTGTAGAAACTTCAAATTTAGTAGCTCCTAGAGCATATGCTCCTTGTCTAATTTCATCTGGTACAGCCTTCATTGCATCTTCACTCAATGATGAAATCATAGGTATTATCATAATCCCTACAGCAATACTAGCACTTAATGCATTAAACACATTTATATCAGGAAAAAATTTCTTTAATATAGGTGTTATAAATGTTAATGCAAAATATCCATATACTATAGATGGGATACCTGCTAAAATTTCTAATAAAGGCTTTACTATTTTTCTTGTTTTATCTGAAGCATATTCACTTAAATAAATTGCACTTCCAAGACCTACTGGAATAGCTACTATACTTCCATATATTGCTATCATTAAAGTACCTAATACGAGTGGTAATACCCCAAATTTTGGATTAGCAAATAATGCAGTCCATTCTGTACCAGTTAAAAAATCTTTTATACTAATTTCTTGAAAAAATAAAAAAGTTTCTTTAGATAATATCACTATTATTCCAATTGTTGTTAATATAGATATTGATGCTAATACCATTAATATTTTTGATATTATTTTCTCTTTTGTTTTTCCTCTTTTTAATGTCTTATTACTTGACTTTATTGGTGTATTTTCATATATCATAATAAATCCTCCCTTATTACATTAATACTTCAACATCATTATATTTCATTTAGGGATTACTGTTGTTTTATTGGAGTTAATATTATGTTAATTCTAAGTTAACTTTAATAAAGAAATAAAATAAGAATCAAATTAATTTGATTCTTATCTTAGAGTATATTATTTTAATTTATTTAATTCTTCCTCATATTTTTCTTTTGATAATGCTACATAACCTGTAGAAGGAACTATTTCAGTTGCATTATTTATATAATAATTTACAAATTCTTTTACTTGATTTTGATTATTATAATGATCTTTATTTACATAAATAAATAATGGTCTTGATAATGGAGTATATTTTCCACTTTCAATATTTTCAGGTGTTGGTTCTACTCCATTAATTGATAGTGCTTTTAATTTATCTTTATTTTCTTCATAGTATGCGTAACCAAAATATCCTAATGAATATTTGTCTCCAGAGATACCTTGTACTAATACATTATCATCCTCACTTGCAGTAAAATCTGTTCTTATTGCTCCTTCTTCTCCGTTTATTGCTTCTGTAAAGTAATCAAATGTTCCTGAATCTGTTCCTGGACCATATAATTTAATTTCCTCTTCAGGCCATTCTGGATTAACGTCACTCCACATTTTAACACTACTATTAGGTTCCCATATTTTATTTAAATCTTCAATTGTAATATCATCGACCCAATCATTACTTGGATTTACGACTACTGAGATACCATCTAATGCCACCTTCAACTCAGAAAACTCTACATTGTTTTCTTCAGCTTTTTTTGATTCTTCCTCTTTAATTGGTCTAGAAGCATTGCTTATACTTGTATCTCCAGTAGTAAATCTTTTCATTCCACCACCTGTTCCTGAAACCCCAACTGTAACTTGTACATCTGGATTACTTGCTTGAAATTCTTCAGCCATTGCCATTGTTACAGGATATACAGTTGAAGACCCATCAACTTCTACTTCTCCATTTAAATCTGATGATGTATCATCTGATTTTTCTTCATCAGTACTACACCCCGCAAATAATAATAAGGATAAAATTGATACTAAAATTAATGTTAATTTTAATTTAAATAATTTCTTCATATAAATCTCCTTTCAAAAGTTAAGTTTTATCTAACAATTAGAATTATAGCACCTTATTTAAATTAGTATGTTGTCTATAAGTTAATTGGATGTTAAATAAGTGTTAATAGTCTTTATATTGAAGTTCTCACATATATAATGTATAATTTTATAAGTATGTAAACACAATATATTTGTTGAAAGGAGATTTATATGAAATTAGGCATAGTAGGACTTCCTAATGTAGGAAAGTCAACATTATTTAATGCAATCACAAAAGCAGGTGCTGAATCTGCTAATTATCCATTTTGTACAATAGAGCCTAATGTTGGAGTAGTATCTGTGCCAGATGAAAGACTAGACAGGTTAACTGAAGTTTTTTCTTCAGAGAAGAAAATTCCTACTGCTATAGAATTTTTTGATATTGCTGGATTAGTAAAAGGTGCTAGTAAAGGCGAAGGTTTGGGTAATAAATTTTTATCTCATATAAGAGAAGTTGAAGCAATTGTACATGTAGTAAGGTGTTTTGAAGATGAAAATATCACTCATGTAGAAGGTAATATAGATCCTTTAAGAGATATTGAAATAATTGATTTAGAGCTAATACTATCAGACTTAGAAGTAATGAATAAGAGACTTTCTAAAACGAAAAAATTAGTTAAAAATGATAAGTCTTTATCTAAAGAGTTCAAAATCTTACAAAGAATAGTTACAACTTTAGAGGAAGGTAAACCAGTAAGAAAGTTAGAGTTTGACTTAGAAGAAGAAATATTCGTAAAAAGCTTAAATTTATTATCAAAAAAACCTGTATTGTATGCTGCTAATATTTCAGAAGATGATATTGTAAATAAAAATGAAAATGAATATCTTACTAAACTAAAAAATTATGCAAAAGAAGAAAATTCAGGACTTATTACTATATGTGGTAAAATTGAGTCAGAAATTGCTGAACTAGAAGAAGAAGAAAAAGAAATGTTTTTAGAGGAGCTAGGTTTAGAAGAATCTGGTTTAGATAGATTAATAAAAGCGAGTTACGAACTTTTAGGTCTTATTTCTTTCTTAACTGCTGGTCCTAAAGAGGCTAGAGCTTGGACAATAAAAAAAGGTTCTAAAGCGCCACAAGCTGCCGGAAAAATTCATTCAGATATGGAAAAAGGATTTATAAGAGCTGAAACAATAAGCTTTCAAGATTTAAGTAACGTAGGAAGTATGGTTAAGGCCAAAGAACAAGGTTTGGTTAGACTTGAAGGTAAAGATTATATAATGAATGATGGAGATGTAGTAATATTTAGGTTTAATGTGTAAAAGATAGTCCTTATGGGCTATTTTTTTATGCATAGATATCTATTAACATTCCTTCTATTTCACCAACTAATTTCAATATCTTTAACTTATTATCTTCTTCATTTAATACATTATCTGTTATCTCAATAAGTTTTTTATCTACATTTTCAACTATTTTTAATATTCTTGTTCTGCCTCCCCTTTTATTTAATTCTAATCCTGATTGCAAAGCAGTATCTAATAATTCTTTAATTTTCTTTTTATAATTTAAAAGATTTATTATAGTTCTTTTATTTGCCAATTTTCTTCCAGACTCTGTGATATCTGATATCATTTTATTAATTTTTTTAGTATTAAGAATACTTGCCTTTTTATCTATAACCTCTTGAAAAGAAGTTTCAGTATTATTATTTTTATAATTAACTGGGTTAACATTTGTATTTGCAACTCTACCTATTTTCACTATAATCCTCCTAAAATACATTCTGTATACATAACTTAACTATCACTTCATATAATATATCGACATATTTACATTTTTATTTAATTATACTTAAAAATAAGTTAGGTCAAATGACCTAACTTATTTTTTAATAATCTGAACTTCCTTTTTCTCCTTTTACTATTGAAACTGATGAGCTAGCTCCAATTCTGTTAGCTCCTGATTCAACCATCATTGATGCCGTTTCGATATCTCTTACTCCTCCAGATGCCTTAACACCTAAATTATCTCCTACAACCTTTTTCATAAGTTTTACATCATGAATAGTTGCTCCTCCAGTTGAAAAACCAGTTGATGTTTTTACAAAATCAGCTTTTGCTTTCATTGCTATTTCACAAGCTTTAATTTTTTCTTCATCTGTAAGTAAACATGCTTCTATTATTACTTTAACCATTTTATTATTTGATGCATTAACTACAGCTTGAATATCTTCTTTAACTAAATCATAATTTTTATTTTTAAGAGCTGCTATATTTATTACCATATCAATTTCATCAGCGCCATTTTCTATTACTTTTTTTGTCTCATATGCTTTAACCTCTGGAAGAGTATTTCCAAGTGGAAATCCCACTACAGAAGTTACTTTTACATCACTTCCATTTAGTTGTTCTGATACATATTTTACATAATTAGGATTAACGCAAACTGAAGCAAAATTATACTCTTTGGCTTCTTCACATACTTTTTTTACTTGCTCTTCTGTAGTATCTGGTTTTAAGATTGTATGATCAATTATTGATGCTATTTCATTCATAATATAACCTCCATCATCCAACTAATTCAACTATTTGTCCATTCTTAACTCCACATGCATTTCCTTCTTCTACATCTACATGCATTTCAAGAGCATAATTCTCATTAACTCTAACTAATACATTATCAAAAGTTAATCCTCTTTCTCCTGGAACTTTAACTCTAACTGTATCATTATCTTTTAATCCAAACTCCTTAGCATCTTTAATATGCATATGAATATGACGAGAAGCTGCAATAATTCCTCTACCGATTTCAACTTCTCCTTTAGGTCCTACAATTTTCCCACCAGGAGAGTCTTCTATATCTCCCGAATTTCTTACCGGTGGTTTTATTCCTAATTTAAATCCATCTGATAAAGATATTTCTGCTTGAGTCTTATTTCTTGCTGGACCTAATACTCTAACGCCTTTTAATTCTCCCTTAGGTCCTACAATATCAACTTTTTCTTTTGATGCAAATTGTCCTGGTTGAGAAAGGTCCTTTAATTTATTTAATTTATAACCTTTCCCAAAAAGTTTTTCTATATGCTCATTAGTCAAATGAATATGTCTATTTGATAAAGCAATAGGTAATTCTTTTTTCACTATAATTCCTCCCTTTAGATATTTCTAAAATAATTATATTGCTTTTGTATACAAAAAGCAAATAATTACATCATAAAAAGGTGAGAAAATATTATATTTTAAAAAAAATTAATAAAATACTTTGTTTATTATTGAGACTTTGTCAATTTATTAAATACTTTTAATGCTACTCTACTCATGAAATAAAGAGCTGGTTTTGGATCTGAAAAACTCCATGTTGATGCCACATTTTTAAATGAAATATCTTTTATTATTTTTGATAAGCTCATTTGACCTGTTTTTAAATACTCCTTTACTGCAAATAAATCTTCATACATATAGAGAAAAGTATATCCTAAATCTTCTTCTACACTTTTAGGTTCAGGTAATTTATCAGTCATTTCCATATAAGTAATATATGGAAAGTTAAGCCCGCAATTATACAACATTTCATTAAAATTAATTATTCTTACATTTACTTCAATTAAATATATAACTCCTGTTTTTTCATCTCTTTTTAGTTCAATTTCTGAAAATCCTTTAAATTTTATACCTTCTAAGAATGGTTTGCATATATCATGTAGTTCAGGTATATATTTCTGCTTTGCATAAGTAGATGCTCCAAAATTTATAGGCCATTGTCTTATTTTATAAGCAGTGGTCCAATGTGTTACTTTTGATTCTTGATTCAAATATGCATCATAACAATAACAGTTGCTTTCTGGACCTGGAATTATTCTTTGAATAAGTATTTCAAAATCATCATTATGACACATTTTTACTTTTTCAATTAATTCTTCTTCTTTTTCAATTATAAAAACTTTATTTCTATATTTACGTACAAAGGAAGCAGAATCCATAGGTTTAATAATACAAGGATAACCTATTTCCTCTCTAACTCTTTCAACTAAATTTTCTTCTTTAGAATTTATAGTTTCAGGCACCTTTACATTGAATTTTTGAGCTAATAAACTCATGGTATATTTATCCATAACCTCACTCCAAAACCCTTTTCTATCCATAGGGAACAGATAATATTCTTTTAGCTCATAAAAATATTTATCAATAAACTCTACATAAGGGTCAGAAGAGGGAAATAATACAGGTTTATAGTCTTGATTTTTAGAATAATTTATTAAAAACTCTAAAAATCTTTCAGGTTCTCTACCATAATGTGGCGCTATTAAATGTTCATCTAGATATTTTGATCTTGATCCATAACTATCTTCCTTCGTATAATCTATAGCTGTAACTTTTACGCCTTTTCTTCCTAATGATCTAATTATGCTAAGTCCTATGTAATAATTTGCTCCTAATACAACTGCTCTATTTTTATAATTAATTTTAATCACCTTCCTAATTTCAATTATTCACTTGTTCAGTCTTTATTATATTATTTAAATTCATTAAAGTCTATCAACTTATTTAATGTTTTAAAAAAATCTGGATAAGATGTTTCTATAGAATTTATATCATCGATATTACTTGTACCTTTTGCTTTAAAAGCTGCTATTATCATACTCATAACTATTCTATGATCACCATAACTCTTCAAACTAGCAGCCAAAATTTTATTACTTCCATTTATAATCATTCCATCATCCGTTTCTTCTATATTTATTCCCATAGAAGATAAGTTCTGTACTGTAGAAAAAATCCTATTACTTTCTTTTACTTTTAATTCACTAGCATTTTTTATTACTGTTTTTCCTTCTGCGCAAGATGCAGCCACAGCAATAATAGGTATTTCATCTATCAATCTAGGTATAACTTCTCCTTTTATTTCTACGCCATTAAGTCTAGAATATTTTACTTCCATATCTACTATTTCTTCATTATTCTTATTTCTACAATTAAAAATTTTTATATTTGCTCCCATAGTATTTAATACATCAATTATACCTCTTCTTGTAATATTATATCCTACATTTCTTATTGTAATATGTGAATCTTTTAAAATTAAAGCACCAACAATAAAAAAAGATATAGAAGATATATCACCAGGGACAATTACTTCCTTTGCTAAAGGTTTAATTTTTGGATTTATAATTATAGTGTTATTCTTTTGTACTATGTCTACTCCAAAATACTTCATCATTCTTTCTGTATGATCTCTAGATTTATAAGGTTCTATTATTTTTGTTATTCCTTTAGCATATAGTGATAAAAACATAATTGAAGACTTTACTTGAGCACTTGCTATGTTTTGTTTATATTTAATTCCATTTAGCTTATTAGATGATAGTATCTTTAAAGGAGGATAATTACCATCCTTTGACTTTATATTAGCTCCCATCATAGATAATGGCTCTATAATTCTTTTCATAGGTCTTCTATTTATAGAACTATCACCCAAAATTTCTGTAGAAAATTTTTGCCCTGAAAGTATTCCTGAAACCAACCTTATAGTTGTCCCAGAATTCCCTACATACAATTTCTTAGCAGATTTCTTCAAGCCATTTAAGCCTACCCCTTTAACTTTAATAATTTTATTATCAATTTTTATATTTACTCCCATATCTTCAAAGATATTAATAGTATTAATACAATCCTCTGAAAATAAAAAATTATGAATTATAGTTTCTCCTTCAGAAATAGCTCCTAACATTATAGCCCTATGAGAGATTGATTTATCTCCTGGTGCTATTATTTCACCCTTTAATGTTATATTGCCACCTCGTATATTCACTTAGATATCACCTCCTAAAGATTTCTTAATCAATCCTTCATTAATTTTATCCTCATATATTTTCACTTTACCATAACTAATAGGTAAGATGAATACTATATTTTCATTCATATTCTTTTTATCTAATTTTATATTTTCCATTATTACTTCTTTTTCTTGTTGAGTAAATATATTATCTTGAGTTATTTTCTTTACTAATTGTTTTATTTCTTTATAATATTCTATTGATATAAGTCCTAACTCTTTAGATATATAAGCTTCTGATAACATTCCTAAAGCTACAGCTTCACCATGTTTAAACCTTTTAAAATTATCAAGTGATTCTATTCCATGACCTATTGTATGACCAAAATTTAATATTTTTCTTTTTCCTTTTTCAAAGGTATCTACTTTTACAATATCCTTTTTTATTTCTAATGATCTCTTTATTAATAATTTAATTAGTTTAGAATCCATCTCACTAATGTCATTTATGTTATGTATAAGATTTAATAACTTATAATCTGATATAATTCCATATTTTATAATTTCAGCTAATCCAGATTTAGTATCTCTTTCACTTAAGGTTTTTAAAGTATCTATATCAATTATAACTTTCTTAGGTTGATAAAAACTCCCTATTATGTTTTTTATATTGTTAAAATTAACTCCTACCTTTCCTCCAATACTACTGTCTACTTGTGATAACAATGTAGTTGGTATCTGTATTAAGTTTATACCACGCATGTAAGTTGCTGCTACAAACCCTGCAATATCTCCTACAACTCCACCTCCAAAGCTTATTATTAATGATTGTCTATCAAATTTTTCTCTCAATAATTTATTATATATCCTTCCTGCCATTTCTAAAGATTTACTATTCTCGCCAGCTGGAATTATATAATAATATATTTTAAAGTTTTTTAAAGATTTCAATATACTATCTAAATAAATTTTACTTACATTGCTATCCGTAATAATGAGTATTTTTTTATCATTATATTCCTTTATATAAGCATTTAAAGTTTTATAAATATTATTTCCTATATAAATATTATATTTATATAGTTGAGAATCTACTTTTATTTTCAATATGATGACCTCTCTTTCAATTATTTATATAATTATAATAATTGACCTTTATTTCATCTATACTATCTCCACCAAATTTAATAAATAATTCTTCTACAAGTGTCCATGCTAATATACTTTCGCCTACTATACTAGCAGAAGGAACTGCACATACATCAGCTCTTTCTTTATGTGCTGATACTTTCTCCTTAGTATCCATATCTACACTTTGTAAAGGAATTCTGAGAGATGGTATAGGTTTCATATATGCTTTAATTTCAATATTTTCCCCATTAGAAATTCCACCTTCAATTCCTCCGGCATTATTAGTTTTTCTATAATAACTACCATTATAAAATATCTCATCATGAACATTTGAACCTACATTTTTAGAAGAATTTATGCCAGTTCCAATTTCAATTGCTTTTATTCCTTGAAGACTCATAATTGCACCTGTTAATTTACTATCTAACTTTTTGTCCCATTGTGCATGACTTCCAAGCCCTATAGGTATATTCGTTGCTAATAATTTAAAGGAACCCCCTAAAGTATCACCAACTTCTTTAGTTTTATCAATCATTCTAATTATTTTTTCCTCTAAGCCCTTATTTAATACTCTCATTATAGAGTCATCTGATGTTTTAATTTTATTTATATCATACTTTTGTTCATCTACTAAATTTCCGATTGAAGTAATATAACTATAAATATTTATACCAAATTGTTTAAGTATAAGTTTCGCAACACTTCCAATAGCTACTCTCATAGCAGTTTCTCTAGCACTAGATCTTTCTAATATATTTCTTAAATCTTTTTGATTATATTTAATACTACCTGCAAAGTCTGCATGTCCAGGTCTTGGTTTTGTTATAGATTCTTTTATGCTTTTTTCAATATGCATTTTATCTATCCAATTTTTATAATCTTTATTTTCTATAAAAAAAGTTAATGGACTACCTGTCGTAATTCCACCTCTTACTCCAGATAATATATTTATTTCATCACTTTCTATTTTCATTCTATTTCCTCTACCATAGCCTTTTTGCCGTCTTTTTAATTCCATATTTATAAAATCGATATCAATTTTTAGGTTTGAAGGTATTCCATCTATTATTCCAATTAGACCTTTTCCATGAGATTCTCCCGCCGTTAAAAATCTTAACACTTTATCACTCCTAATATATATTAAAAGCTGCCAAAGGCAGCTTTATTTAGCATATTTAAAATATTTTGAAATCATATATATTATTATAGTATCTAATGGTATAGTAACTAAAGCTGTAAGTACTCTAATTGGAAATATAATAATAAACCCAAGATCATATAACATTATAAGCCATATAGTATTAAGTATTAAAGATATTATCATAGTTCTTATAGATACTACAAATATAAGTTTGTCAAATCTATATGATGAATTTTCATTTTTATATCTTTTATTTATAGTAATTGGCAAATAGATAAATCCTACTATTGCAACAAAATATATAATTAAAAATTTATAAGATATATCATTCCCAGATTTAATATATATATAACCAGAAAGTAAAGAAAGTAAAATTACTATTAGTCCATTTACTATTGTATAATTTATGAATTTATTTTCTCTATTTCTATTTTTAAAAACATAATGATAAAATAACCCTGGTATAAATCCACTTAAGCCAGCTGATAAAGTAAATCCTGGAAAATAAGGTCCCATGGGATTGATTAATACCCCAACCAAATCTGCAGTAACTCCTGTAAGTGCTCCAACTAAAGGTCCAAATAATATACCTGCTATCATAATAGGTACTCCACCAAAACCTATTCTAAGAGCTTGTCCTCCTGCAATAGGTATAATTATAGATAATGCTCTTGTAAGAATAATACTTATTGCAGTAAGTAAACTTGCTGATACTAAACTTTTTGTATTTATTTTTTTCTTTTCCATTAATAAAACCTCCTTTTTTTAGTAATATAGAGTCCCCAAACTAAAGAAAAGAGATCTTTAATATTCAGCGGATGCGGCAAAATATCGCGGTTAAACCTTCGTTCAAGAGCTACTTCCCATCTCTTAACACTTAACGCACTTTACCTACTCTGATATTACAGTACTTATTTTATAACATATCTTCATTTTTGTAAATGAAATCATATGAATACTCAGGCTTTTTTTCATTACCATTATAAATATAATTAATAATTTTTCTCAATAAACATACTATTCCCAGTGAAAAAAGAATCAAAACTATAAATATATAATAACTATAAAAATCTGTAAATTGTCCAAATATCCATATACTAAAACTACTTATCAAATATTTTTTCCACTTATTAGGCGAAAGTATATTTTTAGTATAATATGTAACTGACTTTTTATTATTTTCTATCTTATTCAATATATAACTCTCTATCTCCTTTTTATTGGGATATAATTTTGTATCTTTAATTATTGAAATTAACTTCTTTATATCCACTAATTCAACATTTTTATATTTTTTTAATTTTATTACTAATTTTTTTGTATCTTCATAAAAACTACTAGTAGTTATAATAATCCCTTTATTTAAATTACTTTTATTAATCTTGATAAAAAAATTTCTTAAAGTTTCTTCATTTACTCCATACTCTGAAGAATATTGTAATATATTTATTCCTATTTTCAAATTATTCTTATATACTTCTAAATAAAAATCATCATCATTTAAATTATCATTAACATAAAAACCTAATTCTGTAAATAAATCAGAAAAATATATACTGATTTCTCCAGGTGTTTTATTTAAAATATCATTATAAATAATTTCTTCTACAATTTTTTTCGTAGTGATTTTTTTAGCATTTTTAATTTCACTTTTATTTTTTAAGTTTAAAATTGAATATATTAAAATAGAAAAGGTTAAAGAAAGAAAAGCTGAGATATAAATATTATTCCACTTATAAATGAATACAACATATGAAATTATAAAAATTATAATAGATATAAATAATCTATCAATCATTCTTGCAAATAAAGTTTTTTTCTTATTAGATTTACTTATAAAAAATGAATTTAATTTATATTGTTTGACTTTATATTTTAATTTTTTTTCTAGTTTTTTTATTGAAATTTTATTATCCATAATATCCTCCTTTTAAAAGGATTATAGACATTTTATAAAATTTTAATCATTAATTACCTTATTTTTTTCTTTTAATCCAAATCCTAAAATAAAAATTAAAATAAGTTGTAATATAAAATATGTTAATATCCTTATAGAAATACTATAGAAAAAATTTAAAGGTAACATTTGTATAAGTATATCAGTTTTAGGATTTAGCAACCAAAGATCATTAGTAAATAATATTTCATGAAAGATAGTAAAATATTTACTAAAATCAATACTTATTAATATACCAAATATAACCATTGCTATCATAGGAATAGTAGCTGAAAATAACAAAAGTTTATATAATATATTTTTATAATATTTTATAAATATTATAAAAGTTATCAAAAATATTATAATAGAAATATCTCTTATCTTAAAGCCTATTTCAAATAAATTCTTAACATCTACCATATGTAGTCTTTCTCTTTCGCCAAATACAATTTCTTTTTCTTGCCCTATATTTGTTTCTATTATAAGATTTTCTCTTTTACCTTTCATATAATCTAACATTTGAATTGTAACTTTTTTTAAATCTTCTTTTTGTATATTTGTTTTTTTATATACATTATATTCTTCAAATTTTTTTTCATAAAATTTTATATCAAATGTAGCCATTTGAACATCTAAAAATAATAATGATATATTTAAAGAAATTATAAAAATAAAACCTAATATTATTTTTTTCATATTTTTCTCCATTTATTTAAAAATTCTTTTCTTTATTTGAATAACTATAAAATAAAAAATTAAAATAGGAATTATAAGAGTTAACATTTGTTTGTTATACTTTTCTATTTTTCTAAATACAAATGTCCAATTCTCTCCTAATATTTTTCCTAAAGATATCAATACAATGTGATGCAAACTTGTTATTATTGCTATAGAAGAATAAACTATTGTTTTTTTAACTTTAAATATACCCGCTGACAATATAGTTATAGAATATATTCCAGGAATAAATTTACTTATTATTATAACAATAAAACTAAATTTTTTAAATAATTTTTTTAATTTTAATACTTTATCTGTTTCAAAAAGTTTTCTTATTATTTTAGAATGTAATATTTTCTCTCCTTCTTTTTTCCCCAGTATATATAAAGCAATAGATGAAATCCAAGTAGAAGTAATTGCAATAATTATTACTAATACTATATTTAAATTTGCAATTTCAGTTAAATATCCTTCTAATATTAAAACCATATCTCCAGGATAAGGTGGAAATAGAACTTGAAGTGCTTGAGATATAAAAAAGAAAACATATGAAAAAATCACATTTTGAGAAACAATATTTTTAGAAAATTGTATAATTAATTCTTCCATATAATCTCCTCCTATTCAATCAATATAATAATTATACCCTTTATTCTATATTATAATATTGTATACATAAAATAAAGTAGCAGATTTAAATCTGCTACTTTATTTTACGCCATAGCTTTTTCTAACTTACTTAAATGTTGAATAGGGAAGCTTTTTAATAGTTCTTTAAATTGTTCCACAGTAAGTCCTGCAGTTGTAGTATAAATTTCTATTTTTTTATTTAAATCAGCTTTAATAAATTCTTCTTTTATTTTATTAAAATCTTTTGCCAAGTCTTACACTCCTTTAATTTAATATTTAATTACATATAATTTTAGTTTAAACATATACATAAAAAATATTCTAATAGACTTACAATTCTTATTTATAATTATTTGTTTAAATAAGAATTTTCTAGGTATAATAAGTTATAAGTAATATTTTATTTAATAGGAGTGATTATAATGATTAACAACATAAGTATAGAATACTGCACATCTTGAGGATATTTATCTAAGGCCGTGAGTCTTTGTGAAAACTTACTTAATATTCATACTAATGATATTAAAGCTTTATCTTTAATTCCTTCATCAGGAGGAGTATTTGAAATAAAAGTAAATGAAAAATTAATATTTTCTAAAAAAGAGTTAAATAGATTTCCTAATGAAAATGAAATAGAGGATATTATAGAGGAAGAATACATATTTGAAAACCATTAATTTATATCATTAAAAAAATATGAATTAAGTAAGTATTTCATATTGTATTTTTGAGATAAATCAAATAAGTATTTTTCAATATCATATGAATCAAAAGAAGTGTTTTTGGATTTATTGATTAATTCCAAGAAGCTTCTTTTTTCTTTATCATTTGCTAATTTTTTAAAATAGCCCCATATGTGCATATAAGTATTTAAAGATTCCTCTATAGATTCTTGTTTATTGAAACAATTTTCTAGCATTGTACATACATTATTCCAACTAGGATTTTCTGTATTTATATATTTACTTATCCTTTTATAATCATTATAAGATTTTTTCATAACATTATATTTATATTTTCCCCACTCATCTCTCATTATATTTGATTTATTCTCTTTTAAATTCATTATTTTTTCTACAGATAGATTCTTATCTTTTACTTCAAGCATGATATCTATATCATAATTAAACTTATTTATATATTTAAAAAAACTAAAGGGCTCTATTGTTTGAGTATGAGAACCTGTTCTTTTATATGGAGCTTGTTGAGAATAATGGAACTTTGGTATCCCATCTTCATCTTTCCAACTATAATATATTTTTTTAAATAATTCAAATATATTATAGTTGCCATTAATTTCATTATGTAAATTATCAAAAACTATAGGGATTTTTAATTTTTCACTAATATATATAACCTCTTCTATGGTATAATTCTTATCATCATTTTCTATAATTAATCTCTTTTTCACACTGGTAGATAATAGATTGAAATTCTCTATAAAACGTATAATTGCTTTTCTTTTATCTCCATATACTCCGCCTATATGTAATACTATTTTATGAGTAAAGTCATCTGTAATAGCATCAAGAAATTTTGCATGATAATTTAATTCTTTTACTGATTTTAGTACTACACCTTGATTTTTAGAATTTAACACAGTATACTGCCCTGGATGCATAGAAACTCTAAAATTATTGTTGTTTATAATGTTTTTTATTCTGTTCAATTCTGTTTTAAATTCCAATTCCCAATCTACATTATTTACATCATGAGATGCAAAGGGAATAATATCAGAGCTTATTCTATACATATTAATATTTTTCTCTTTATTATACTTTAATATTTCTTCTAAACTTTCTAAATTATATTTTATCAGCTCTTTCAAACGTTGTTGCAAAGCATTTTTTAATCTGCATGTCTTAAAATTTATACTATTTATAGATTTATTAATACAAGCATAGCCAATTTTAATACTAATCACCTCCAGTTTTATTTTATAATAATCTTATCAATTAAATCATCGTAATCAATAGGAAGTTCTATATTATATGTTCCATATTGTATTTTCCCTGTTACTTCCCTTACCTTAAGTCTATCTAAAAAACTTTCTTTATTATCTATAACTTTTTTACTATATAAATTATCAATTATTGTATCTAGAGATTGTCCTTTTTCAATATTAAACTCTAATTTCTTAATATCATCTTCTATATTTTTTTCTTCATCTTTTTTATTATTATTTTTATTATTATTTTTTTCACTTTCACGTTGTTCCTTTAATTTTATTTCAGTATATTTTTCTACTATTTGATCATCACTATAATCTCTATATTTTACAACAGGATTATAATAAAAGATAGCAACTGAAAGTATAATTCCAATACCAATTCCTAAAAATAATATACTAAGATCCCATACTCTAATTTTTTTCAATATTAAACACCCTTTCATATATAATATAAATTATACTAAAAATATCTATTAATTTAAATGTTTGATTTATATTTTTTTATGGTATATGCTATATATTAGTATTATTATTGGAGGTAGTTAGATGAATGAAAATGAAAATAGAATGGGAACAGAACCTATCATATCTTTACTTTTTAAATTATCTGTTCCTTCTATAATATCTATGGCAATTCAAGCTTTATATAATGTTATAGATAGCATATATATTGGAAATTATGACCCAAAAGCACTTACGGGACTTTCTATTGCTTTTCCAATACAAATGATTTTAATAGCAATTGCCGTAGGAACTGGAATTGGAACAAGTTCATTAATTTCACGTGAACTAGGACGTGGAAATCAAAGAAAAGCTTCAAATGCTGCAGAGCATGTAATGTTATTATCAGTTATTTATGGAATCATCCTTGCTATATTAGGAGCATTATTTGCAAGAAACATAATTTCTATATTTACTAATAATGTAGAAATTATAGACTATGGAACTCGTTACATAAGAATAATACTTTTAGGTTCAGCTGCTTTATTTGTACCTATGATATCTAATAATATATTGCGTGGAGAAGGTAATACTTTAATTCCTATGATATCTATGCTAATTGGATCTCTAATGAATATTGTATTGGATCCATTTATAATATTTGGAATTGGTCCTTTTCCTGAATGGGGAATTGAAGGTGCAGCTATAGCTACAGTATTTTCTAGATTCTTAAGTGGAATATTTATAGTTCTTATGATATTTAAATCAGATAATGAAATTAAAGTTAACTTTAAAAAATTTAAATTTAATTTCAACATAATCAAAGATGTATATAAAGTAGGATTTCCTGCTATGGTAATGCAGTTTTTAGCTTCGTTTATGATAAGTGGACTAAATATTATAGTTGGTGCTTATAATGAAACTGCAATAGCAGCATTAGGTATATATTTTAGATTACAATCATTTGTTTTTATGCCGGTATTTGGGTTGAACCAAGGATATATGCCTATAGTGGGATATAATTTTGGTCATAACAAACCTGATAGAATGAAAAAAACTATCAAATACGGTTTTATAGTTTCTTTTGTATTTACTACCTTAGGTTTTTTATTGTTTCAACTGTTTCCTACTCAATTAATAAACTTATTTGTTTCAAATTCAAATAATAATGAAGAATTAATAGAAATAGGAACTAAAGCATTAAAAACAATAAGTATTGCATTTCCTATTATCGGTCCTGCAATTGTTGGGTCTACAACTTTTCAAGCAATTGGTAAGGGATTTCCTAGTTTAACATTATCATTTTTAAGACAAATAATTCTTCTACTACCTATTGCATATATATTAGGTAAAATAGGCACTTTAAATACTATATGGTATTCATTCCCTATATCTGAATTAATTTCTTCAATAATTCTTGTGTTTTGGCTTAGAAAAGCTCTAAATGATACATTTGAAAAAATGAAAACCACATAAAAGCTAGGCTTTCAGCCTAGCTTAAAATATACTTATTAATAATACCAAGTAATGTGCAGAAATACCTGCAACCATGCCTCCTACTAAATGGCTTGTTATAGCTTTTGAAATTAAATTTCTATGACCTAATGTATCTAACATTGCCACATGAGTACTTAAGAATCCACTCCAACACATACCCATAGCAGTAAATACAGCTATTTCATTACCTCCTATTACATTGTTTTCTATAAAGCTTGGTATTAAACTTAATGCAGCACCTACAGCACCTAATGCTGTAATTGGAAATGCAATAGCTTCTGGATTTTTAAATCCAAACAATGGAGTTAATATAGGTGATAACTTTTCTCCAATAAGAGGTAATAAACCTACACCTTCATATGCTAACCCTTGATATCCTTCTGTAGCATCTATTGGTCCAAATGTCAATATCATAATTATCGTACAAATAATTAATACTCCTGGTATGATACTTAAGCCTATGTCTACTCCCATTTTACCACCTTCTAAAAATGCAGTTAAAAATCTTTCAAAAAAACTTACTTTTTCATCTTCTGCAGTATTTAAAATCTCTTCTAAATCAAAATCTCTATCTCCTTCAATTTTGCTTTCTCCTAATATTTTTTTACTCCTATAAGCCATTAATCGTACGCTTACTATACTTCCTATTAAAGCCCCAACATTACCTATCAATGCCTCTTTAAAATAACCTTGCCCAATCATAAAAGTTGTTACTATAAGTCCCATTCCAAAGGCTGTTCCTAAATTACAAAGACAAGGAACTTCATTTCTTTTAAAATAACTTAAATAACTTTTATCCTTAGCAAGGGATATTATAGCTGGGTTATCCGAAAGATATGTAGTTATTATTCCTAAAAAACTAACTCCTGGTAAATTGTAAAGTGGCTTCATTAAAGGTGCAAATAACATATTTAATAATTGTACTACTTTAAACTCAGTAGCAAGTCTTCCAAATGCCCCTGCTAAAACAGCTATAGCCATAATATAAAACACAGTATCCATTAATAACTTATATGCTGTATTCATTATTGTAGAAAACATATAGCCTACACCCATTTGTGATCCTATGTAGCCAAAGAAAAGTGATATAAGTGCAATAAAAATTATTGAATCAGTATAGGCAAAGGTTTTCTTCTTCAAGCTTGAAAAAGTCATTTAATCACCCCTTATGTATAATCTATATCCATTATACAAGAGTAATGTCTAAATTATCAATCATTTTATAATAAATTAATATTACATTAAATTAACTTTTATATAGTAAAAAAACACAGTGTATACACTGTGTTTTTTTACTATTTTCTTGAATAATATTCAACAATTAATTGTTCATCTACTTCAACTGGTATCTCTTCTCTTTTAGGCTCTCTTTCAAGTTTAGCACTAATACTTTCTTCATTTCTAGTTATATAATCTAATGCAAAAGATGGATTTTCAAAATTCTCTTTAAATACATCAATATTTTTAGATTTTTCTCTAAGAGATATAATATCTCCAACTTCTACTGAAAAAGATGGAATATCAACTTTTTTTCCATTTACTAAAATATGTCCATGATTTACCATTTGACGTGCCTGTCTTATAGAACTTCCAAATCCCATTCTATATACCATATTATCTAATCTTTTTTCTAATAACTCTATTAAAACTTCACCAGATATCCCTTCAGCTTTCATAGCTTTATCTACATATCTTTTTTTGAATTGTTTTTCCATTACATTATAATATGATCTTAATTTTTGTTTTTCTAATAATTGTAAGCCATAGTTTGAAAGTTTTTTATCAGCTCTACTTGTTCCTCTTTGTGCACGTTTCATTGCTTTAGGATGACCAACTACATTTACACCTAGTCTTCTACTAAGTTTAAAACGTGGTCCCATCATTTTTGCCATATTTATTACCTCCGTATTTTAGAATATACTTGCCGCGGTATATACTCATTACGAATAGCCAATAACAATTATACCATATAAAAAAAGCTTTGTAAATGATAATGTGTATCATTTACAAAGCTTTTTATTATAGATTATACTCTCCTAAAATTGTATAATTTATGCCTTTATAATCTTGAATATTATCTTGTTTAAAGTTCCAATTTCCTTTATAACCTATACTTTTTGCCATTTCTTCAAAATAATACATCATTATACCTGCATCAGTTAAATTATTTTTATCTTGTGGGTCAATTACTCCCAATTCAACACTGTTATTTTTAAGTATAAATCTCCAAGGTTGTTCATTCTTATCAGAAGGAGCATATCTTATATAGTAAAAAAGTTCATTTAATCCCCTATTATCTAATTCTTCTTGAGAAATTTCATTTCCAAATTCATTATAAAATACTATATCACTAACAGACAGTCTACTACTTGTAGATTTATCAACAAAATATTTTTTTTCTTTAAAAGGTCTAATTGTATTCAAGTATTCAATATCTTCATTTTGTAAGCCATCACTGTTTGTAAAGTCAGTTATTTTCTGACTATTTTTTGGATATCCAATAGCTACTATGTAATTAACATGTTTATTATTTTCATCAAATAAAATTTTCTTAGAATCATATGGTGTATCCATTACATTTATCCAGCAACTTCCTAAGTCCATTTGATATACTTTAGTTAATAAAGTTTCCATAGCGTAAGAAGCCTTCAAAAACGTTAAATCATTTTCATCATTAGTTTGTAATCCTATATAATGAGGACTTTTAATCATCACTCCAGAATAACCTGCTTTTCCTTTTAACTCATTATATATTTCATCTCCATTTTGATATAATTTAAACCTGATACCTTCATTACCATAACTTTTTTCAATTTTAAATGCAAAATCCATTAACATATCTAGTTTATCTCTTTCTATTACTGTTTCTTTATATTCTCTTGTGGATGTTCGATTTTCTAAAAAATTTCTAAATAACATTTTATTTCCTCCTAATATACTTTGTTAAAATTTTTATACCCTAATACTAAAAATATAATCTTTTTTTAAATTATATTCTTATATATTATTTTTAATTATAAAATTTATTATAAAAAAATAGATTACTTTTTTTCATTTTTTTGGTATAATTATAATAAAGTATAATAGCTTCATTAAGGTATCAAATATAATAAAGGAGGTTTTTTTATAATGTATAAAAAACTTATTAATTTCTTATTATCTCCCTTAGCATTGTTAGCAACTTTTATAGCAAATAATGCTGGCAATTCTGCTACAACATTCTTAACAAATCAACCTAAATGTCCAGATGAATTAATCAAATGATAGGGTCTATTACTAGTCCCTATCTCTTCGTAAATGAAGTTATTATGGCTATTATAGAAGCATTTATTTTTTTATATTCTTACTTGTTTATTTCTAATAAAAGAGAAATAATTAAAAATAAAAAATTTATTAGTACTTTATTTTTGATTTCTTTTACATTATTTTCATTTTGGGCTACTTTATCATTTCCAGCAGGTTATCATACAATATTAATAATTTTATTTGTAAGCTTAAGTCTTGCTTTAATAGCAAATGTAAAGGTTTTTTTATCTATAGTTACAATTATATTTATAGGATTTTTAATGATTATAATAGAATTAATGTTATTTCCTTTTTTTTCAATGATAACAAATACTACTATGGAACAATTACAAAATATTCAGGAAGTCAAATTACATTTTTCAATATTAGTTAAAAGCATAGAGTTGATTTTATTATTTATAATTTCAAAAATTAAAAGTCCAAACATAAAATATTTTTCTAAAGAATTAAGTCATCAAGTCATTATATATTGGGTTTTTGGTATGTTTTTAATGGGTATGTTAATCCTAAGTATACAATTTGTAATATATCAACCTGAAAAGATAATATTATATGAAACTTTAATCATTTTAATATTTTTAATATATGCAATTATTGGTTATTTAGATTATAAAGTAAAAATTAATCTTATTAAAATTGAAAAAAAATATAATATTCAATATGACTATATAAAGAACCTTGAATCTTTAATTAATATAATACGTCGGGAAAAACATGATTTTTCAAATCATATAAATACTATATATGCTATGAGTACTATAAATAAACCTAATACAGTTGAAAGAATTAAAGAGTATTTAAAAAATATAACTAATGAGATCAAAAATTCATATACTACATTTAATAGTGGAAATGATTATATTGATGGATTATTAGTAGTTAAGAGTAATCATGCATATGAAAATAATATTATATTTGATGTTAATTTTGAATCTATGTTGGATAAAGTAAGAGTTGATAATGTAGATTTAATAAGTATTATCAGTAATATATTAGACAATGCTTTTGAAGCAATTATTTTATCTAAAGAAACTATTGAAAGACCGATAATTTCTTTATGGACATACATTGAAGAAGAAAAATACATAATCTCTATTTCTAATAATGGCCCTAAAATAGAGGATGAAATTTTGGAAAAAATATTTCAAAATGGTTTTTCAACTAAAGAAAGAAATAGTGATGATCATGGATATGGTTTGTATATAGTAAAGAAAATGATAGAAAAAAATGATGGTAAAATAATTTTATACAGCAATAAAGAAGAAACAGAATTTCAAATTATATTTAATCTTATAGGAGATAAGTATGAACTATATAGTGAGAGTTTCTAACTTTTTATACTATCAGATAATAAAATATAGAGAGTTTGATAGACTTCAAAAAATTAAAATAAAATATGGTATTGAATGTATAATAAGTGAACTTTCTAAAATTATAATTTATTTTATTATTTTTAGTTTATTATCATTAACTAAGGAGTTTTTTATAGCAATTTTATTTTTTAGTAGTTTTAGAATTTATTCAGGAGGTTTTCATCAAGATACTTATATATCTTGTTTTATAACTTCTTTTTTTCTTTTATTTACTATAATAAAGTTGCCTAATTTAATATCGTTTACATTTGAAACTAAACTAATATTAATAATAACAACTTATATTTTAACTTATATCTATAGCCCTGTGGATCATCCTAATAAAAGAATTAAATCAAAAAAGCAAAAAAAGAAAATAAAATATATTTCTATATTTGTACTAATAATATTATCTTTTATCTCTTTAATATTAAAACCTAGCTTTTCTAACATATCTATTTCCGCACTTTTTATTCAATCAATAACTCTATTAGTTGGTAAAATTCATCAAGAAAATTCTTGATGAATTTTTTATTTTAAAATGTTAATTTATAACATGTTTAATGTCTATATTATAGGATATAAATTAAAAGTAATAGATTGTATACAATATTCTATAAATTTAAATATAATATAAATAATATAAAAGGAGTGTATATGATGAAATATAATATTTTAATTGGTGGTTCAGCTGGCCAAGGTATGGATACCATAAGCTCTTTGTTAGAAAAAATTTTACAAAGAAAAGGATACTATGTTTTTTCTAATAAAGACTATATGTCTAGAGTTCGTGGTGGCCACAACTTTATACAAATTAGATTTGGTAATGAACCTATTTATTCATACGATGATAAACTAGATATAATTATTGGATTAGATCAAAATTCAGTAGAATTTCATTCAAAAAACTTGAAAAAAGATGGTGTGTTTTTGTGTGATGATAAAATAAAATGGGAAGATGAAAGAAGAATAACAATACCAATGCTTAAAATAGCAAAAGAAATTGGTCAAGCACGTGTATTTGGAACTGTTGGAATGGGAGCTATTATAAAGCTATTATCTCTAGATGATTCAAAAATTGAAGAAGTATTTAATGAAAAATGGGACGAAAAAATAGCTAATGATAATATTGAAGCTTTTAATAAAGGTTATGAATATGTAGATTCAAAATATAAACCTAAAAAAGGAGAAGCTAAAGATACATTATTAATCAATGGTAATCAAGCAATAGCACTTGGAGCACTTGCTGGTGGACTTAGCTTTTATGGTGCGTATCCAATGACACCTTCAACTAGTATAATGACATATTTATCTACAAAACAAAATGATGCAGGGATTGTTGTAGAGCAAGCGGAAGATGAAATTGCAGCTATAAATATGGCAATAGGTGCTTCATTTACAGGAGTTCGTGCTATGACAGGTACATCTGGTGGAGGATTTTCTCTTATGACTGAAGCATTAGGTCTAGCTGGTATTACTGAAACTCCATTAGTTACAGTAAATGTACAAAGACCAGGACCAGCTACAGGACTTCCTACTAGAACTGAACAAAGTGATTTAAGCTTTATTCTAACTGCTTCTCATGGAGAAATACCTAGAATGGTCCTATCAGTTAAAAACCCTGAAGATGCTTTCTATCAAACTGCTAGAGCACTTAATATAGCTGATAAATATCAAATGCTAGTAATAATATTAAATGACCAATTCTTAGCAGATGCAAATCAGACAGTTAATAAATTTGACTTTGATAAAGTTACTATTGAAAGACATATATCTGGAGAAAATGATATTAATAAAGATGATTATAAACGTTATGAAATAACTGAAAATGGTTTATCTAAAAGAATAATTCCAGGAAAAATAGAAGGTGTTACAGTTCTTGCTGACAGTGATGAACATGATGAATATGGCCATATTACAGAAGAAAGTGAAGTGCGTATATCTCAAATGGATAAACGTATGAAGAGAATGGAATTATTAAAAGACGAGCTCATAGAGCCAGATTACTTTGGAGTAGATGATCCAGAAACTCTTCTTATAGGATGGGGTTCTTTATATGGTGGTTTAAGAGAAGCTGTAGAAACATTAAAAGATGATGGAGAAAAGATAGGTGCATTAATTTTTGGAGATATTTATCCTCTACCTACAAAATTACTCGAAAAATATAGCAAGAATGCTAAAAATATAGTTAATGTAGAACAAAACTTTAATGGACAATTAGCTAAATTTATTAGACAAGAGACAGGAATACATTGTAATAAAAGTATATTAAAATATGACGGTAGACAATTATATGGAAAAGAAATTGTAAGTAAATTACAAGAGGAGGTATTATAATGGCTACAGATATAAAATTATTTAACTCAAATGATGAAAATGCATGGTGTCCTGGTTGTGGTAATTTTGGAATATTAAACTCATTAAAAAAAGCTTTTTCTGAGGCTAATTTAAAACCTCACCAAATACTTTTATGCTCTGGTATTGGACAAGCTGCTAAAACACCACATTATATAAATGTAAATGGATTTAATGGTCTTCATGGTAGAGCATTACCTCCTGCATTAGGTGCTAATATTGCAAATAAAGATCTTAAAATAGTTGTTACTTCAGGAGATGGAGACACTTACGGTGAAGGCGGAAATCACTTTATCCATAATATAAGAAGAAATATAGATATAACTCATTTAGTACATGATAATCAAATTTATGGCTTAACTAAAGGACAAGGTTCTCCTACTACTGCTAAAGGCCAAGTAACTTCCATGCAATTAGACGGTGTTAGGGTGGATCCTTTTAATCCTATAGCTACAGCTATGACTATGGGAGCAACTTTTGTTGCTAGAAGTTTTTCTGGAGATGTAAATCATCTATCAGAAATGATTCAAAAGGCTATGGAACATAAAGGTTATGCTCTTATTGATATATTACAACCTTGTGTTACTTTTAATAAGGTAAATACTTTTAAATGGTATAAAGATAGAGTTTATAAACTTGATGAAAATTATGATCCAACAGATAAAGATCAAGCATTTAAAAAAGCAAATGAGTGGGGAGATGATGGAATCCCTCTTGGAATAATATACCAAGATAAAGAAGCAATCTCATTTAATGATAGAATTCCACAAATAAGAGATAATAAACCTCTAGTAGATAGAGAATGGTCTCCTAAAGATGCATCAAAATTCATGGAAGACTTTAGATAGTCAAAATAAGAGAAGGCAATTGCCTTCTCTTATTTTGATGCTTTTACTTCTGTCCATAATTTATCATAAACTTTTAAAAATTCTCCTGGATCTAGAAACACTTCACTATTTTTAACTTGCTCTTCAGTTGGATATGCAATTTCGCTCTTTTGTAATTCTTCAGCTAATTCTTGTTTTGCTTCTTTATTAGGAGTAGAATATCCTATATACTCTGTATTTTTAAGTGCAATGTCTTTCCTAGTCATAAAGTCTATAAACTTTTCAGCTAACTCCTTATTCTCAGAGGTTTTTGGTATAACCATATTATCATACCATAAGTTAGAACCTTCTTTAGGAACTACATAATCAAGGTTTTTATTTTCTTCCATCAAATATATAGCATCTCCAGACCATTGTACTGACAATGCTGCTTCTTCTCTAACCATCATATCTTTGCCTTCATCACCTACATATGCAAGTACTAAATCCTTTTGTTTTATTAATTCTTGTTTTGTTTTTTCTAATTCTTGCTCATCAGTGGAGTTTAAAGAATAACCTAATTTTTTAAGTGCAACTGCAAAAGAATCTCTTTGGCTATCTATCATCAATATTTCATCTTTATACTTCTCATTCCATAAAATATTCCAACTATCTACTTTTTCTTCTACCATATTTTTATTGTATAATATTCCCATTGTTCCCCACATATATGGCACAGAATACTCATTATTAGGATCAAAATCTAAGCTTTTAAATCTGTCATCAATCTTATCATAGTTAGTTATATTATTCATATCAATTTTATATAATAAATCTTCTTTTATCATTTTTTCAATCATATAATCTGATGGAAATGCTACATCATAACTAGTTCCGCCTTGTTTTATCTTTACATACATTTCTTCATTTGTAGGGAAAGTTTCATATATTACGTTTACATCATACTCTTTCTCAAATTCATCAAGAACTGTTTCATCGATGTAATCGCCCCAATTATATACATGTAACTCTTCCTTGTCTTCCCCACATGAACTTAGAAAAAGGATACTTACTAATAATAATAGAATAAATATTTTTTTCATATTTACACCTCTTCATTCATTTTTTTTGATGTTCTTTTATTTATTATTAACATTAATATTAATACAGATAAAAACATTAATGTAGAAAGTGCATTTATTTTTGGATCTATTCCTCTCCTAGCCATAGAATATATAGTTATTGACAAATTACTTATGCCAGAACCTGTTGTAAAAAAGCTAATTACAAAATCATCTATAGAAAGTGTAAAGGCAATTAAAGCCCCTGTTACTATCCCAGGTGATATTTCAGGTAGAATTATTTTTCTAAATGCATAAAAAGGTGTAGCACCCAAATCCATAGCAGCTTCTGAAATATCTTTAGGTAATTGTTTTAATTTAGGTAATACAGCAAGTATTACATATGGTATGCTAAATGTTATATGTGAAAGTAAAAGAGTCATAAAGCCAAGTCTAATTTTTATAAATATAAATAAAGTCATAAGAGCAATACCTGTAACTATATCTGGATTTAATACAGGCAAATAATTTATATTTAAAATAATTTTTTTTCTAAAACTTTTCATGTTATAAATTCCAATAGCAGATAATGTACCAATTATAGTAGATATAATTGATGAAAATATTGCTATACTAATAGTATAATAAAGAGATTTCATTATTTCTCTACTTTTAAATAATTCTCTATACCAGTTTAATGTAAATCCATCCCATGTACCTTGTAGTCTAGAATCATTAAATGAAAATATAATTAGTACAGCAATAGGTGCATAAAGAAATAGAAAAATTAAAAATATATATATTTTTTGTATATATTTTTCTACCATAAACCTGCACCTCCTTCTTCTTTATCTTCATACTTGCTTAAAATTGCCATAGCAAATAATATTATTATCATAAGTACTAATGCTATAGTTGAACCAAAATGCCAGTCATTTATTCTTAAAAATTGCTCTTCTACTAAGTTTCCTATTAGCCAATATTGACCTCCACCTAAAAGTTTTGATATTACAAAAGTACTTACTGCAGGCATAAATACCATAGTTATCCCAGATATAACTCCTGGTAAACTTAATGGAAAAATCACTTTTAAAAACACCTTAAATTTATTTGCACCTAAATCCTCTGCGGCTTCTAAAATATTTTTATCCATTTTAATTAAAACTGTATAAATTGGAAGTATCATAAATGGTAAAAAATTATAAACCATACCAAGTATTACAGCCCCATCATTATATAATAAATCAAGTGCAGGTAGCCCAATACTCCTTAATAAATTATTAATAATACCTTTTTTTCCAAGTATACTCATCCATGCATAAGTTCTAAGTAAAAAATTCATCCACATAGGTATTATTACTAATAATATATAAGTATTTCTTTTTTTTATAGATAATTTAGACAGTATAAAAGAAAAAGGATAACCAATTATAAGACACATTATAGTAGAAATTACTGCAAGTAAAATTGATCTCCATAAAACATTTAGATAAACTGGTTCTAAAAATCTATAGAAATTTTCCAAAGAAAACTTTAATCCTAATGGACTAGAATAATCTTCAATTGTAATACCATATAGAAATACTAATATTAATGGTAATACAATAAAAATAACACTCCAAAAAATATAAGGATAAGCTGCTATTCTTTTCATTAATTTAATCCTCCTTATGCATCACATGTATATCTTCAGGTCTGAAATGTATTCCGATTTGAGTATCCATATCTTGTTTCAATGTACTGTGTACTAACCATGTCCTTTCATTTTCTTCAATTATCATTTCATAGTGAACTCCTTTAAATATTACTGACTTAATAGTACCTATAAGTTTAGAATTTTCTTTAGATACTAACTTTATATCTTCAGGTCTTATAACTATATCTACTTTTTCATTATTATTAAAACCCTTATCTACACAGTCGAATATGTTATCAGCAAATTTTACTACATAATCTCTTATCATTTTACCTTCTATAATATTACTTTCCCCAACAAACTTTGCTACAAATTTATTTTTAGGTTCATTATATATATCAACTGGACTTCCTTTTTGTTGGATTTCACCTTTATCCATAACAATAATAGTATCTGACATAGTAAGTGCTTCCTCTTGATCATGTGTAACATATATAAAAGTTATTCCCACTTCTTTTTGCATGTTTTTAAGCTCTAATTGCATTTCTTGTCTTAGTTTTAAATCTAAGGCTCCTAAAGGTTCATCTAATAGTAATACTTTAGGTTCATTAACAAGTGCCCTTGCAATAGCTATTCTCTGTTGCTGCCCTCCACTTAGTGAACTTATTTTTCTATTTTCATATCCTTCAAGCCCTACTAAAGATAGCATCTTGCTTACTTTCTTTTTTATTTCATCTTGAGAAATTTTTTTTATTTTTAACCCAAAAGCAATATTTTCAAAAATATTCATATGTGGAAAAAGTGCATACTTTTGAAATACAGTATTAATCTGTCTTTTATAAGGAGGTACATCGTTTATTTTCTTATCATTAAAATAAATATTTCCTTCATTTGGTTGTTCAAATCCTCCTATTATTCTAAGTGTAGTAGTTTTACCACAACCACTTGGCCCTAAAAGCGTTAAAAATTCATTTTCTTTAATTTTTAAATCAATATTTTTCAACACTTTTGTATCTCCATAACTTTTAATTATATTTTCTAATTTTATAATATTCTTCTCCATAATATACCTCCTTTTAAAAGTTAGGTGGAGTAGATATCCAGATTATACTTGCTTTCTTTTTACCAGCATTTATTATAGAATGATCTACATTGGATTTATAATAAAAGCTTTCACCTTTTTTTGCTTTGTACTTTTTACCTCCAAGAATAACAAATATACTTCCACTTAATACATATCCTAATTCTTCACCTTCATGAGGATGATCCTCTTTATATCTTCCTCCTTCTTCTAATGTCAACAAAATTGGCTCCATTTGATTTTTTTGAGCATTAGGTATTATCCATTTAAGTTCAAATTTATATTCATCATCTTTGCTTATAAACATATCATCTTTTGAAAAAACAATTTTTTCATCTTCAACTTCAGTAAAAAAATCCTTTAAATTAGTTCCTAAACTTTCTAATATATCAGTAAATGTAGTAATTGAAGGTGAAGTTAAATCTCTTTCAATTTGAGAAATAAAACCTTTTGATAATTCACATCTATTAGCTAATTCTTCTTGAGTTAAATTATTTTTCATTCTAAGTTCTTTAATTTTCTTTCCAATATTCATATAATCACCCTCCAATGAAAACTTTATTAAACTAAAAGTTTATAATTACTAAACTTAAGCAATAATTATTATACTTGTTAAGTCAATTAATGTCAATAATTTTTAATTAAAATATATAATAAATTATAATTACATTATCTCAATTTAAAAACTTCAATTGAACCTATTTACTTATAATATATTTAGTGTACAATATTATAGTAAGCTTTTAGGAGGTTTTAGTATGAATGATAGAAAAAAAGGAATAGTTTTGATTTTATTATCTGCTTTATTCTTTGCTCTAATGGCAGCTACTGTTAAGTATCTAGATGGAATACCTGTAGCAGAAAAAATATTTTTTAGAAACTTACTAGGTTTTATAGTAGCTACATATTTAATTGTCAAGAATAAAAAATCTATGTTAGGTAATAATAAAAAACTTCTGATTCTAAGAAGTATATTTGGTCTTTTAGGAGTAGCTGGATATTTTTATGCACTATCGTATCTACCTTTAGCTGATTCTGTTATATTAAATAAAATGTCACCATTCTTTGTGTTACTACTTGCAGCAGTATTTTTAGGTGAAAAAATAAAAAAGCTTCAAATTTTATCTTTAATATTAGCTATTTTAGGTGCTGGACTTGTTATAAAACCAGAATTTGATGTAAGTTTAATGCCATATATAATAGCTCTTACAGCATCTTTTTTTGCAGGTTCTGCATATACTGTAATACGTCATCTAAGACATACTGATTCTTCAGAGACTATTGTTTTTTATTTTACATTAATTTCAACAATAGCAATGATTCCATTTATGTTAAATGGACAATTTGTAATTCCTGATGCCAAACAAACAGTGGGTTTTTTAGCTCTTGGTACATTTGCAACTGCAGCTCAATTTTGTATGACAAATGCATATAGATTTGCACCAGCTGGCGAACTCGCAATATATACTTATACTAATATTGTGTTTTCAACAATAATAGGTATAATTGTTTGGTCAGAAATCCCTGGAATATTAAGTTCTATAGGAGGTTCTTTGATTATTCTTGCAGGATTTATCAATTATTATACTAATAAAAAAAAGGCTTAAAATAATTAAGCCTTTTTTTATATACTTATTGTAGTTATTTTCATTTTATTAATTGCATCTTCTATTAATCCTTCTACATCCAAAACCTTTTCAGATTCTTCTATATCTCTTAATTCTGGACTAGTTACTGGGTGCTTAGGTAAAAATACAGAACAGCAGTCTTCAAATGGTAATATAGATGTTTCAAATGTTTCTATATCTTTTGCTATTTCAATTATTTCTGTCTTATTAAATCCAATAAGTGGTCTTAATATAGGTATATTAACTGAAGAATTAGTTACATTTAAACTTTTCATAGTTTGACTTGCTACCTGTCCCAGATTCTCACCTGTAATAATACAATCTATGTTATTTATATTTGCTATGCTTTCTGCTATTTTAGTCATAAATCTTCTTGATATTATAGTCATTTCTGATGGCGGACAATACTTATTAATAGCTTTTTGTATATTTAGTATGTTTACACTATATAACTTTATTTCTCCTGTATACATAGAAATTATTTTAGCTAAATCTTTTACCTTTTCTTCAGCTCTTTCACTTGTAAATGGGTAGCTATGATAATGTACTGCCTCTATTGATACTCCTCTTTTTGCAATCATAAATCCTGCTACTGGACTATCTATTCCTCCTGATAATAATAATAATCCTTTACCATTGGTTCCTAATGGTAACCCACCATATCCATATATTTTTTCTGTATAGATATAAACTTTTTGTCTTATATCTACATAAACATAAATATCGGGATTATGAATATCAACTTTTAAATCCTCAGTATTCTGTAATATATATGCTCCTACTTCTCTAGCTACTTCCATTGAATTAACAGGAAATTTTTTATCAGCCCTCTTACAATCAACTTTAAATGTTCTTATTTTACGTTTTTTTATAGCTTCTTTTAATGCTTTTAGAGAATTAACTTTTATGCTATCTAAATTTTTTTCTATTTTATATGCTGGACTTAAATGAACTAATCCAAAGACTTTTTTTACTCTATTTATTACTTTATCAATATTATCTTCATTTACTTCTACATACATCTTTCCAAGTTCTCTATATACATTAGGACTTCCTAAGTCCCTAGTTGCTGCTTTAATTTTTCCTAATAACTTTTTTTCAAAAAAGTTTCTCTTTCCTTTCTTTAATGCCACTTCTCCTACACTTATGCTTATTACATTTTTCATAATTTCACCTCATCATTATATCTCTTATTTCTTCTACTCTTAACTTTAATTTTTTAATAACATAATCTATTTGTTCTTTAGTATTATAAATACTAAAGCTAAATCTTATAGCAGATTCAATCTCTACATTTTTTAGCCCCATAGATTTAAGAACATAGCTTCCTCTATCATCTTTAGATGAGCAAGCTGATCCAGTGGATACATATATATCATCACTTTCTAAAAAGTGAAGTAATACTTCGCCTTTAGTATTTATAAAAGAAATATTAACTATATGTGGAGCACTATTTATATATGCTGTATTTATTTTAATATCAGATATATTTTCTTTTACCTTTTCAATAAAATAGTTCTTTAAATCATCTAAATATTTTTTTTCAGAATTCCCTTCAGAATTTAATATCTCTATAGCTTTTGATAAACCAATTATTCCCGGAGTATTTTCTGTCCCAGATCTTATACCTTTTTCTTGTTCTCCTCCAAAAATAATAGATTTAATATTTAATCCATCTCTTATATAGAGACATCCTACCCCTTTAGGGCCATGTATTTTATGAGCACTAAAAGAAAAGCTATCTATGCCCATCTTTTTAATATTAAAATCAATTTTACCTAAAGCTTGAATTCCATCAACATGCAAATATGCATTTGATTTATTGTTATTAATTATCTCTTTAACCTTTTCCAATGGTTGTATGCTACCTACTTCATTATTAACCATCATAAGACTTACAAGTATAGTATCTTCCAATAATTCATCTTTAAATTGATTTAAATCTATAATACCATATTCATCTACATCTAAGTAAGTAATTTTAAAACCTTTTTGTTCATAGTTTTTTAAAATATTTAATACTGAAGGATGTTCTATTTTAGAAGTTATTATATGATTACCTTTATTTTTATTTGCTTCAATTATACCTTGTATTGCTATGTTATTACTTTCAGTACCTCCTGATGTAAAATATATTTCACTTGATTTTACATTTAAATATTTTGAAATTATATCTCTGCCTCTTTTAATTTTTTTCTCTACTTTAAGCCCCATTCTATGAAGTGAAGATGGATTACCATAATCTTCTCTTAATAAAATATTCATTTCATCAATTACTTCATCTCTAGGTTTTGTTGTTGCACTATTATCTAGATAAACAAACATGTTTTCACCTCTATCAATATCCTAATTTTTGATTTATTATTATAATTTCTATATCAGTTTTCATTGGTTTTTTTTCTAAAATCACTGTAACATTACACATCCTATCTAGAGAGTTACAATCATTACACTTTCCAGTATGTCTACAAGGTGTATTAAGATTTAATCTTTCAGCATTCTTTGGACATGTAACTTCTTTAATTCTATTTATGGCTTCTTCATTATTTTCTACAATCTTATTTATTCCAACTAATATATATACCTTATCATGTCCATAAACCATAGAAGTTACTCTATTGCCTACTCCATCAATATTAATTAATTTTCCTTCACTTGTTATGGCATTAGAACTAGAAAGATATATATTGGAATTACTTGCATTTCGTAAGACAGTATTTTTATTTTCAGAATCACATAACCAATGCCAATAAACTTTATTTCCTTTTTTAATTAATTCTTCATGTATCTTAGAATCAAATATTGTCATTGAACCCCCGATTCCTACATCCGTTTCTATATCTATTTTACTTAACAAATAATCTTTAGCTATATTAATGTTATCAAAATACTCTACTTGAAATCCATTATTTTCTAAATTGTTTATAGTTATATCAACTAAATTTTTCAATAAAATCTCCTCCATATTAATCTTCTGCTAATATATTATAACATAAAAAAATTATATATATTTTTTATAAAAAGTACTTGCGAAATTTGTCGTTATTTGTTATAATTTTAATTGGTTATCCCCCTGGTAACCTCAAATTAAATCTCTATTCCCAATACCCCTTTTGAACGGTTAAAGGAAATAAAAAATGACCCCCGTTGGGTCATTTTTTATTTCCTTAATTTTTTTTAATATATTTTATATACATTTAATTTAATTTATCTGTTAAAATAATTATAGTTAGGAGGTTTTAACAATGAAAAAAGTTGCTATTATATTTAATGGTGGAACAATTTCTATGAAAGTAGACCCTAGAATAAATGCTGCAATTCCAGCATTAAGCAGTCAAGAAATTATGTCTATGGTTACAAATATAGAAAAGTATGCTGATATTGAAACAATTAATTTTTCAAAATTACCAGGGCCACATATGACACCAGATCTAATGCTTGAACTATCAAATACTATTAAGAACATATTAAAACGTGAAGATATTGATGCCGTAATTGTTACACATGGGACTGATACATTAGAAGAAACTGCATTTTTCTTAGAATTAAATATAAAATCAGAAAAACCTATTATTGTATTAGGAGCTATGAGAAATGGATCTGAACTTGGTTATGATGGACCAAGTAATTTATCAGCTGGTATTTGTACAGCAATTTCTGAAGAGTCTAAAGGTAAAGGTGTCCTAGTAGTAATGAACAATGAAGTTAATGCTGCAACTGAAGTTACAAAAACAAATACCTTATCACTAGATACTTTTAAATCTCCAGAATTTGGACCTTTAGGAATAGTTGATAATGATGAAGTTCTATATTACAGAGAAAAAAAATCTCACGATCATATATTAAATATAGATAAATTAGAATCAAAAGTAGGATTAATTAAATCTGGAGCTGGAATGGATTCTGATATAATTGACTTTTACATAAATAATGGTTACAAAGGATTAGTTATAGAAGCAATGGGAAGAGGAAATGTTCCCCCTAGTATGTTAGATGGAATAAAAAGAGCTATAAATAAAAATATTCCAGTTATTATAGTTTCTAGATGCCCTACTGGAAGAGTATTAGATACTTATGGATATTTAGGTGCGGGTAAAATGTTAAGAGATATTGGTGCGATATTTGGATTTAACCTTCCAGGTCAAAAAGCTAGAATAAAGTTAATGCTAGCACTTAGTATGACAAAAGATATTAATAAAATTAAAGATATATTTGAAAAAGATAGATTTAAATAGGATCATATGATCCTATTTAAATCTATCTCGAACTAAATATTGAACCTCTTCGTCTTCTACTTAAAAAATCTTCTATATCTTTTATCCTATCTTCTAACTCAGATATTCTTTTGTTTAGTTTTTCATATTCATTATTTTCTTTTATTGTAGATTGTAATATCTTTGTTATTAATTTTTTATTTTCTTCTATTTCAATTTTAAGATCCTCTAAATCATCATAATCATAACTATAATTTTTTTTAGGCTTTATATAATCGTTATTATTAGTTTCTATAATATCACCACCTTTTGAATTTTTTTTTAAAGGTACTTCTTCAACATTTTCAAGTTTTCCAAAACCTATAAAAGAAATTTCTGGAGGAATCGTGCCAAATGAATAGTTCAATTTATAAATATTATTTTTTGAGTTAGAGCTATATCCATATCTTAATAAATCTTTTCCTTTAGAATCATTCCATAAATATGGCCCTTCAAATTTTTTGTTATCTTTTCGTTTAACTGAACTCATTATTGATTTAAATTCATACCAACAAACCCATATATTTTCACCTTCTAAAATAATTGTTGGATACATACAGTTTGATAAATTAGATAAAACAGCTCTTGATTCTACTTTAGACTTTTCATTATCTAAACTTATATAATCACATATAATTTTAAAATTCTCATCTTGCTTTGCTGAATAACTCATTAGTAATTTTGAGTTATCTATACCTAAAATATCTAAATAATATTTTTCATATTTTTCTTCATTTATTACTATTTCATCTCCTAATTGGTTTTTCTCTAGATTAAAATATCTTAGTTCTATATTATGATAATAATCCTTAAAGTTCATATATGATATAATTACTCCTCGATTGTAAAGTGTTATATTATATGGGTTTAAAATGCCATTTGTTTCTATAGTAAATAATTTATTTTTAACAACATTGTCATTGTATACAACCACATGCATAAATTCATAATAATTTTTTTGAACACTTTTTTGAAAATAGAATATATGAATATTATCATATAATTTTATCATTTGTGGCTCATAAATTTTATTTGAATCTTCAACTATAGTTTTATGATTCCAATTTCCACTTAAATAAGTTGAAAAATAAATATTATTATTATTGTTTTCTTGATAAACAATATTTATATTATTCTTACGATCTATAAAGGAATAGAAATGTTCATTACAATTTTTAACTAAAACTTCTTTTTTATTTTTTGATAATATTTTATCATATGTTATAAAGTTGATATCTTCATCTTTATATAACAAATTATATATATTCCCAAAAGAATCAGTTAATAAATATGAAGAGTTTTTAAGTAAAGACATAAGTACCTCCTTTCCATTAACTATAAACCTTATTTATATAATTCTATTTAAATTATTATAAAAATATTACTTCTATAATAATTGTAACAGGTTATTAGTTTTAGAATATATTGAAAGTAGGAAGTATAATTCCAATATGTTTTAGGGAGGAAAAAATAATGAAACGAAAAAATAATAATGATCTTCTAGATTTAACACAACCGGAACAATGCTGTGAAGCTACAACAGGTTGTAAATTTGACGGTTCTTTAAAAAATGTAGTATCAGAACCAATATATGTTCAAAAAGTATATGATGCAGCTTTATTTAACTTACAAGGATTACGAACAGTAGCAAGACAAAGATTTAGACCAAATTTACCAGCAGGATCTAGAATTCTAAGAGTTCTTGACATTAGATGTAGAAAATTCTTCAATCCAAAAGATATAAAATGTCCTGAAAATTTAAAAATTACACCTACTACAGAAATATCAGGTGCAAGTTTTGTAAAAGATGGTGAATGTGATGTATTAGTAACAGGTCCAGATGGTAAGAAAAGTCAAAAGCTAATATATGCAGATACTTCAGATTGTGATAAAGAAAATAAAGGTACTCCAATATTTGGTACTCAAAATATTGATATAACTGGTAATGTAATCGTAGAAATTGATATTATATATGCAGATGATTGTGGAGATAGAAACAGAACTACTTTAACAGCTAATGTATCATTAGATCCACTTACTTTAACAAATTTCTTTGAATTATGTTTGCCTTCTGTTTTTGATGGAGCTTTCTTGCCAAGATTTACTGAATTCTGCAACTTATCTTGTGAAACAAGACTTGCTACTCAAAGCATAACTAGGGACTTAAATGTAAATCCTAATGGTGCAGTTAGAGGAAACTTACTCATTTCATTATGTGTAACTTGTGAAAAGAAAATAATTGTTCCAGTACAATTATGTGTATTATCAACTGGTTTCCCTCAATTAGCAGCAGAGATTGCACCAATATGTGAAACTTTCCCATCACTATTCCCTAATCAAATAGATGAAAGTAGTAGAAAAGATCATCATCACTGTGCATTAAACGAAGAGGTAGAAGATTAATTAAACATAGTTAAAGCTAGAACTAAAATTTTAGTTCTAGCTTTAACTATTTTAGTACTCTAAGCTAACTTTTCATTTTCACTATTAATATTTGAGTATTTACCACATTTATCTTGCCATCTAGCTAATATTTTATCATTTGAAACAATCTCTACTACTTCACACATATTAGGACAATCTTTACACTCAAATCCTCTTACATTATATTCTAATTTGACTTTATCAAGCCCTCTAAACTTTGTTCTATTTGTTCTTTTAACTTTATCCTTTGCAAGTATAGCTGCACCAATAGCTCCCATACAATCATGATGTTCAGGAACAAATACTTCTTTATTTAAATACTTTTTAAAAGCTTTAATAATACCTTTATTGGCAGCTACACCTCCTTGAAATATTACTGGTCCCTCTATCCTTTTTCCTTTTGCTAAATTGTTTATATAGTTTCTTACTAATGCTTCACATAATCCATTTAAAATATCTTCATAATTATGCCCTAATTGTTGTTTATGAATCATATCTGATTCTGCAAATACTGCACATCTTCCTGCAATCCTAACGGGATTATTTGACTGTATAGCTATATCACCAAAATTTTTTATATCAATATTTAATCGTTGAGCCTGTCTATCTAAAAATGATCCTGTTCCTGCAGCACATACTGTATTCATCGCAAAATCTGTAACAATACCATTATCAATTAATATAATTTTAGAATCCTGTCCTCCAATTTCCAGAATGGTTTTAACATCAGGTATAAAATTTATAGCTGCTATAGCATGAGATGTTATTTCATTCTTTACTATATCAGCTCCTAGAATTATGTTTGCTAAATTCCTTCCACTTCCTGTAGTACCTACACCCTTAATATCACTATCACTATACCTTTCTCCTATTTCTTTCATTAACTCTGTAATTACCTTTATAGGATTTCCTTTAGTTCTAACATAATTTTTTTCTATTATATTATTATCATCATCTAATAAAACTATATTTGTACTTACAGACCCTACATCAACTCCCAAGAATAATCTGTTCATTTTCTTGCTCCTTTCTCTTTTTTACTAAATCAATAAATGCTTCTATTCTTGTTTGATATCCAGCTTCTCCAGTAAGCTCATCAACTATTAAAGTCATTATAGGAATATCATAATCTTTTTTAATACTTGGCATTATACTTTCCGCTACTATTTCTGGCATACAATTAAAGGGAAGAATTTGAATTAACCCATCATAATTTTCTTCTGCATATATAATTGCACTACCTACTGTTTCTCTTCCATGTCCCCCTACTAAAGTAGGTAAATAAGGTTTTGCTTTTTTCCATTTTATTTTTTCGCTACTTATACCTAAATTTCCAAGTCCTAAATGATGTGATACCCACTTACTTGGAGTTAAAGATTTATCTACTATTACCCCCATATTACCTAGTTTTTTTTCAATTTCTAAGTTTACATAAGGTTCAATTATAGTATATATTTCACCAATGATACCTATTTTAATTTGGTTACTTTGTTTATATTCTTTTAAATCATTTAGTCTATTAAAACTTGTATCTATAAGTTTTCTTATATTGTATGTACCTTTAACTTCCTCAATATTAGAATAAAAATAATCCATTATATTATCAACTTTATACTTCTCATGAACTACAGCTCTTTTATAATTTGAATAATTTACCAAACTATCAGATAAATATAATGTTTTCTTAGCATTTATAATTGCTTTTATGATTTTGAAAATATTATTTGTCCCAGCTACTTTGATTATTTCATTTACTAAATTTTTAAATTGTCCTTCTGGAGGATCCAAACTAACAAAATTGATATTATATCCTAAGTCACTTAGTATCTTTCTCTCCATATCAGCATAAAATCCAAATCTACAAGGTCCACAACTTCCAGTTATTATTATAGTATCTGCACCTTTTTCTATACTTTCTATATAATTTCCTATATTTATTTTTAATGGCATACATATAGATTCTGGAGAATATTTAATCCCTAATTCCAATGTTTTTTTTGTTATTGGAGGTGGTAATATTACTTCTCTATCTAAATCCTCCAATAGTCCTTTAGCAGCAATATATACATTACCCATATGTGGAAAAGTAATCTTCATCATTTGACCTCCATTTAATCATGTCTATAAAAGCTTCTATTCTAGTATTTATTCCTGCTTCACCTGAATGTTCATCTAAAGTAATTAAATTAAATGGTATATTTTTTATTTTTGATTCTCTTTCTACCATATCAATCAATATTGAGTCTAAACCACATCCAAAAGAAGAAACAAAAATAATCCCATCAATATTTCTTTCATTAATCATATACATTGATGCCCCAACAATTTTCTTTCCTGAGGTCCAAAACATTCTCTTTGATAATTTTGAAATATAAAATTCAATCTCTTTTTCTTTTACCATGTTAGGAGTAATTATATTTACATCCATATTATTTAATTTAGTAAATACATTCATATTAATATAATCATCATATAAATTATAATGATGACCAATTAATAAAACATTTAAGTGTTTATTTTTATATTCTCCTTTTTTGTTACTATTCTTTTCAATAATATTATTTGGATTTAATCCATTATTCAATAAAATTTTATATTCATTATATTTTTCTTGAGATTTTAGATATGCATTTCGTATTTTTATATAATTATTTGTTACTTTAGATCCTGCTCTATACACTTCTTTTAAAAGATACATCTTTCTTTTTCTAAGATTAATTTCTATATCTATTATTTCTGGTAAATCTGGAACTGTATTTTTCACCATAGCAGGTAAACCTAATATTTTAGGACATTCGTACTCACTTTTTTGAATGCTTATTATCCTAGGTATAAATAAATAATCTACATCATCTTTTATACTATATACATGACCATGAAATATCTTTACCGGCAAGCAAGCATCATCTATTGAGTTTAATACTCCCATATTTAAAATGTCTTTATTTGTTTTTTTTGATGTTATAACTTCTGCTCCAAGTTGAGTAAAAAATTCATCCCACAATGGAAAAAAGTCAAAATAATTCATTCCACGTGGTATTCCTATTTTTATCATATTTAACCTCCAATCCACTCATTATTATAGACAAAATTCGAATTATTATTCTAATTAAACCATAAAAAAAGTTCTCATTAATGAGAACTTTTTTTATGGTTTAATATATTATAAACTTCATTCATAATATATTGAATCTCTTTTCTATCATTATTAAATTCTATACTACTTTTTAAGTAATCAAAAAAATCATCAGGAGTATTAAATGGAATTTCTAATAATGTAAGTATTTTTTTCATTCTAATTTTCCTATTTGTATTATCCATATTTTTTATATTTCTTTCAATAAACTCTATAAAATTACTAATTAATTTATCTAAATAATTTTGTTCTATTGATTCATCATTTTTGATTAATAATTCTTCACTTTCAATATAATAATCATTTAAATAGGATAATATTTTCTCAGTTTTAGAATATATATCTTCTAAATTTTTATCGATTCCTATATTATTATTTATTATATTTTGTGTATCTTCTTGATATACTTTAGTTACTTTCATTAAATCACTTTCAATTTCATTTGATTTATTTAACAGCATTTTATAGTCATATTTTGTTAGATCTTGTAAAAAGATTTCTACTTTCTTTTTATCTTCTTTATCCATTTCATCAATTATCATATGAACAATAATAAATTTATTTATAATTAAACCTAATTCTCTAAGAAACTCTAATAAGTCTTCAATTTCTCTTATTATATTTTTAGAATCTATAAAATTTTTATCCAATTCTTCTTGAGATATATGTTTATAATCAACTTCTTTATAATTTTGAGTTATTCTAAAATATTTATCGAATGCATTAACATATTCCCATTCAAGTGTTCCATTGAAAATACTTTTATACCTTTTAAATAAAATTTCACACTTTTCTTTATTTAAATTCTTAAAACTTTTCTTAAGTGAATTTGATAATATTGAATAATATTTTTGTTTAGTTATTTTCATTGGTATAACCCAAATAACTTCAGCTATCTTTTGATTTATAGTCATTTTATCTATCATTAAATAATCATATATTTTTTTATAAAAATCTTCAAAAGATATAGGTATATTTTTATCAAACTGTTTTCTTGATAAAAAATCATAATATATATTATTATAATAAGATATTTCTGTAAGATATCTTGATAAATCCATTAATGTTTTATGTATATCATTTCTTATATCAATATAATAATTTATATTTTTTTTGCTTATACTTGAAAAGTCATCTTTTATATTAATTATATTGTTAAATATTTCAGTTTTTAATTCAATAATTTTTGTATTTTGGTCTTCTAAATTAGATATAATACCTCTTATTTTTTCTTCACTTTTTATAATATTTTTTTCTCTAAAAAATATTTCTAAAATAGATAATTTCATAATAACATTATTTTGATTTTTTGATGATATTTTTATATTATTTGTCAGTTCATTTTTGTCCATTTTATCCACCTCTATATTTATATTAACATTTATCATTTAAAATTTCATTATTTATATTATATTTATTAATTAAATAATTTTACTATATAGATTAAATGATTTATAATATAAGTTGATAGAATTTGGAGGAATTATAATGGAAATAATTACATATGAATCAAAAGAAATTATAGCTTTACCTGAAGAAATTAAAAATACAATTAAAAACAATAGTTATTGTTTTTTTGATATAGAAACTACAGGTTTTAATAGATATAAAAATAAAGTTATGCTGATAGGAATACTCTATCCAACTTATAAAGGAAGTAAAATAATTCAATTTTTTTCAGAAAACTTAAATGATGAAAAAGAAATGTTAATAAAATTTATTGGTTTTATTTCAAAATTCAAATATTTAATTTCCTTTAATGGAGATACATTTGATATTCCTTTTTTAAATAGTAGAATCAAATCCAATTCAATAGATTATACGATAAGTAAAAGTAATAATATTGATTTATTGAAAACTGCAAGAAAAAATAAAGAACTATTAAATTTAGAAAACTGTAAATTAAAAACTCTTGAAAAAAGATTAGGAATAAAAAGAAATGATATAATTTCTGGAAAAGATAGTATAGATTTATATTATGATTATATAAAAACTAAAGATGAAAAAATAAAAAGTATTATTTTAGGACATAATCATGATGATATTTATTACTTACCAAAAATACTAGAGATATATAATTTAATAAAAAGAAAATCTAATATTAATTTTATTCATACTTTTAGAAATAATAAAGTTGAATTTAGTACAGATCTAAGAAATATTGATTTAAATGAAGAAACACTAAGCATATGTGGTAGCTCTAACTATTTAGATTTAAATGATCAAATATATTATAGAGATAATTATAGTTTTAGATGGCAAGTTAAAAATGGTTTATTTTCTTTAAATATCTCACTAAAAAAAGGAAAATTATCTACAGGCAAATATTGTTATTATTTAGATCAAGATAAATGTGATTTATCACTAAATTTAACAGATCAAACAAAATATAACTTACCTTCTCACTTAATTATTATAAAAGATGATAAAAAAATTATATATGAAAATTTAACAATGCTATTTCAATCAATTATGAATGGAATATTAAATAAACTCACTAAATAATTATATATTAAAAAAGCTTCCAAACATTAAGTTTAGAAGCTTTTTCAGTGGTGCCCAGAGGCGGAATCGAACCACCGACACGAGGATTTTCAGTCCTCTGCTCTACCGACTGAGCTATCTGGGCAAGTGGTGGGCCTT
>NZ_QXXA01000008.1 GCF_009911265.1 Senegalia massiliensis
GCTCTTGCTGCAGCTGATGCTCCTCCAGCTACTCCTCCTACTACTAAAATTCTTTTACTCACTTTTACTTCCTCCCTTTTAGTTATTTATTTTTTCTTTAGGCATATGTCTTGTTGGTGGTATAATGTTTAATTTTCCTTCAAATAATTTAAGTGCTAACATTCCTCCTAGTGATAAAGAAATAAGGAATCCCCAGCCATGTAATGAAAAATTGGATATAGCTGAATATAATGCACCTATATTACATCCCTTTGCAAATCTTGCTCCAAATCCCATCATAAATCCACCTAAAGCATAAAGTAATACATCTTTCATTTTAAAATTATAATCAAATTTGAATTGACCAGCTAATAATAATGCTAATGCAGATCCAAATATAATTCCAATATTTCTTATTGTTCCACCATCATTTAATAATCCTGCATCTACTTTTCCAACTACATCTGCATATGCTGGAGAACTAAAATCAAATCCAAAGTTTTGTAATAATGCAACTCCCCATCTTGTGAAAGCTGAAGTAACTCCCCAACTTTTACCTGTAGTATTTATTACAAATACAAACATAATTACTAACAATAATCCACCTAATAGGAAACTCCATCTTTGTACGAAAAGTTTGTGGTAAGTGTTATAACTGAATAAATTAAATTTTTCATTGTCTTCTAATGGTAATTCATTGTCTGAAAATACTGTTTTTTCATATGTTCCTTGACTTTTTCTCATATCTTCATATTTTCTAGTAATTACATAAAGTACACCTAATAATGCAAAAGAAACCAATACTGCTCCAATATATCCAAATACATCTGGAAAATATACTGTTGTTGAAATATTTGAAAGGGCAGATTGATCAAATGAATATCTCATTCCATGTCCTGGTACTGCACCTATAACAAAGAATAATAATGCAATTACTGCTCTAATTGCTCCTTCTCCTAAATCAGTTAAGGTTCCAGAAGCACATCCCCCTGCTAACATCATTCCTATACCAAATATAAATCCACCTACTATTACTGCTAAATTTAAAGCTCTCACTGAACCAATTCCTGGAATTACCTCAGCACCATTTGCTACAGCTGACCAATGTATCCCTGCCATTGCTATCATTGTAAGGGCAAACATTACTAATAATGCTTTTGTAAGACTCCCTTCCCCTGTCATATAAATTCTTTTTATACCACCAGCAAATCCAAATCTAGAACGTGTTAATATATAACCAAAAAATACTCCTGTAATTAGGAACATACTTAATTCCCCTGCTCCACTATTTAAATACATACCAAATAAAGTGATTAATATAATTCCAATAATACCTATTGTAACTTGTTTCTTATTAAAACTTTTTTGCTGATTACTAATATTTATATTCTTTTCTTTCTTTATAGAATTTGTTTCACTCATGATTTTTCCCCCTTAAATTTTGTTTTATTTTTAACATTTATGGGTGCGCTCCCTTTATTTATTTATTATTATATAATAGAATTCTAAGTTTCCATCATAATAGTTAGTTATATAACATTTGTGTTTGTTATATAACTAACTATTATGATGACCAATTTTTTATTAAAAACTTATAAATTTTCATTGTTATTGCTTTATATTAATAGAGTTTTATATAATAGAAATAATATTATATAATTATGTTATAATAGTTATACAATATTATTAAAGGAGATTTGCGATGAAGAAAATTGATTGTATGGGGGATATTTGTCCAATTCCAATTGTAAAAACAAAAAAAGGTCTTCAAAATTTACAAACTGGTGAATCTATTATGATTGTAACAGACCACAGTTGTAGTTTTGAAAACCTTATGGAATTACTTAAAGATCGTAATGTTAAAATTGAATCGGAAGAAGTGATTAATGGAGTTTGGGAAATTACAGTAACTAAACTTTAACATAAACTTTTTCTTCCTATTTTCTTAAAATACTCTATAAATTCTTTTACAGACTCACTAACTTGTGAGTTCTTTTCATTTATTAAATACATTTTATATTGTATAGAAAAATCTCGTATTTTTATTAATTTTAATTGCTTTTCATATAGTTCTTTTTTTATTGATACATATGGTAAAAATGCTATACCATAACCTTTAAATAAAGATGATTTAACTGCCTCAGTTGAATCACTTTTATATAATATATTAAGTTTTTTATTTTTCTCTCCTGTTTTTTTCATTTTACCCATTATATTTCCTTCAATATTTAATTTATCTTGTAATAAAACCAAAGGATGGTCTAAAAGCTCTTCTAAATTAATTTCTTCATCTATATAATAATCTTTAGATGCAACTAGTACTAAATTATCATTACCTATTTCATAAAAATCTAAGGATTTATTATTTGGTTTGCCATATATAACACCTAAACTTGCAATATTATTTCTAATATTTTCTTCAATAGTTTCTGTAGCATTAGAGTTTAATTCATAGTTATGATGAGGAAACTTTTTCTTTATCTTATATAATACACAAGGTAATGCATAAGTTGCTATTGGCCAGGACGCTTCTATTTTAATAATTTCATTTTTCATAGAATCTTCCTTAAGATTTTCCATCATAGCTTCATAGGTTCTAACAATATTATCAGAATATTTTGCTACTATTTTTCCCTTACTAGTTAATTCAACACCTTTATTACTCCTTATTAATAAATCATATCCTAAATTTTCTTCTAGTCTTTGAAGCTGTTGACTAAGAGCAGGTTGAGAAATATGACTACTATTTGCTACTCTTGAAATGCTTTTTGATATTGCAACCTTATTAAAATAATCAAAGGACTCTATATGCAAAATAGACACCTCTTTCTATTACTTAAATATCATAAAAATTGTTCATTATCTTATTATAACATATAAATATAATTGATTCCTTATATTTATAGTATATTAATTATTATGTTTCCAAATATTGTTTTTATGATATAATTTTAAATATGCGAACTTATTAAGGGGGGAATTTACATAATGAATAAACCTAAATATAAAGATCAATTTCCTTATGGTATTCTACTTTTAATCTTTATAATAATTATTGGATTTTTGCTGTCTAGTAAATCTATAACATTAAGCTTATATTGGATTACTGGTATTTTATTTGGAGTAGTACTTCAAAAATCTAGATTTTGTTTTACTGCTGCAGTTAGAGACCCTTATCTTACAGGAGGAACTTCTTTAACAAAGGCAGCCTTATTAGCTTTTGCAATTACTACAATAGGTTTTACTTCAATAAAGTTTGGAGGATATTTAAATAATTTTCCTATATTAGGGCAAGAAGCTATTGCTCCTACTAGTTGGGCTACACCTATTGGAGCTTTTATGTTTGGTATTGGTATGGTTATATCTGGTGGATGTGGTTCTGGTACAATTATGAGAGTTGGAGAAGGCTTTTTATTACAAATATTAACTCTTGTTTTTTTTATAATTGGTTCTATTTGGGGTGCACATGATTTTGGTTGGTGGCATAAACATCTCATATCTAAAGGGAAAATAATTTTTCTACCTGATATATTTGGTTGGTTAGGTTCAATTGTATTACAACTTTTATTGATTGCTTTTTTATATATATTAGCAGATAAATGGCAAAAAATTAAACAAGACTTTTAATTGATTAAATTTTTAGAAGGAGGATTTTTGTGAATTATAAAAAATCAAAGTACTTTAAACTTTGGATAAAAAATTCCTGGCCATACTTAGTAGGTGCTATATTATTATCCCTACTTCAAATTGTTACTTTAGTTACTACTAAAAACCCTTGGGGAATATCTAGAACCTTTGTAGATTGGGGAGCATGGTTATATGAGTCAATTGGAGGAGATGTTAGAAGTTGGGTTTTTTTTAATAGTGAAAATGCACAACTAAGATTAAATAATGGGTTCTTTAATGACCCTGGTTCAATGAGGAATTTAGGGATAATCTTTGGAGCACTTTTAGCTTCTCTTTTAGCTTCACAATTTAAAATAAAAAAAATTAAATCAAAAAAACAAGCTTTTGCTGGTATATTAGGAGGCTTATTAATGGGATATGGAGCAAGATTATCCTTTGGATGTACAATAGGGGCTATGTATACAGATATTTCTTCTTTATCCCTTTCAGGTTGGATATTTACTTTATTTCTATTTTTAGGTGCTATTATTGGAAGTAAGATATTATTAAAATTTTTTATTTAATTATAATAAATTAAGTTTATATCACCTTTATCTCCTAAAATTAATGATAGTAAGAATTGTAGGTAATCATTAACAACTATTTATTTGAATTATTCATCGTATTTTGTAATAAAACACCCCATAAATTAGATTTTTGGTCTAGCTTATGGGGTGCATAGTCTTATAGTTTAGAAAATTCTATATGAAGTTCTCTATCCATATTTTTATTACTATAATTAAAATAATCATCTAAAGCTTTTAATAATATATATATTTTTTCTTCTTTAGCATTCTCTCCCATATGACCTACTCTAAATAATTTACCACTAAACTTCCCTATGCTTCCTCCAATTAAGATATCTTTCTCCTCTTTAAGATATTTAAACATATGATCAAAATCTATACCTTTAGGTAATTCTATGGCAGTTAATGTATTTGAATAATGATCATTAGGATAAATTTCAAATCCACATTTAGTAAATGTATCTCTTATTTTACTAGCTAACTCCTTATGTATCCTTATAAAGTCTCCTCTATTAATTAATCTATCTAGTGCCACATTAATTGAATTTATAAGAGCATCGGAATGTGTATATGGAAACTTCTTATTATCTACTACATTAATCCAATTTTTTAAATTTACATAATAACCCTTTATACTATTTTCTCTATTATTTAATGTGTCTACAGCTTTATTGCTTAAAAATATAATTGTTCCTCCAGATGTAACTGATAAGCATTTTTGTGTTCCTGCAAGCAAAACATCTATATTCCATTTATCCATCAATATTTCTTCTCCACCATAGGAAGATACTGCATCAACTATAGACAATATACCTTTTTCTTTTAACAAAGGACATATTTCATCTATAGGATTAGTCACCCCTGTAGGCGTTTCACAGTGTACTAAAGTAGCTATTTTAAATGGGCCATTTTTATCTATAAATTTTTCTAACTCCTCAGTATCTATACCCTTTCTATAGTCTCCTTTAAAATATACTTTTTCTCCTCCATACATATCTACAAAGTCTCCAAATCCTCTGCCAAATATTCCATTATAAATACATAGCACTCTGTCTCCTTCTTCTATAAAAGATGCGCAGGCGCTTTCTAATCCAAGTATTGCTTCTCCCAGCATAATTACTGATGTAGATTCTTTAGAATTAATTATCTTTTTAGCTTTATCACAAGTATCTTTATAAAGTTCAAAAAAATATTCATCCATATCTGTATTAGTATTTTTAATTGCAAGTGCATTTCTTACTTCCTCACTACATTGTGTAGGTCCTGGCGTCATTATTAACTTATCCATTTCAATACCTCCTTACATAAATTTTCCTAGAATATTAAATACACCTATACCTAAATGTATCAATACTCCATTAATTAATATAAATACTCATAGCTTTTCTTTAAATAATTCATATCCAATTAAATTATATGAATATTGATAGAAAATCGCAATACCATTTAAGCTTATGAACAAAAATGTACCGATTCATTTATGGAAAATAAAAAAACTCATTGACATATAATATGTCAATGAGCAAGTACATTATATTACAATATTAAATATTACAATCAATAAAGGAACTAAAAGTGCAGTTATAAGTCCAGAGATTCCCATTGCGAGTCCACTCATTGCACCTTCTGTTTCTCCCATTTCCATTGCTTTTGCAGTTCCTACAGCATGAGAAGATGTCCCTATGGCAATTCCTCTTGCTACTTTATCATCTATTTTAAATATCTTACATACTAAAGGAGCTATAATAGCACCTATTATTCCTGTTATAACTATAGCCACTACAGTTATTGATGGAATTCCACCAATTGTTTGTGATACTTCTATTCCAATTGGAGTAGTTATAGATTTGGGTACAAGTGAATAGACCATTTTAATATCATAATTAAATATTTTAGTTAATGACACTACACTAATAAAAGATGTTAATACTCCTGTAAATATACCAATTAAAATTGGCATTTTATGCTTCTTTAGTAATTCTATCTGTTTATATAAAGGAATAGCTAAAGCAACAGTAACTGGTCCTAAAAATAAGGATAAAATATCTCCACCTTTTTCATAAGAACTTAATTGTATATCAAATATACTAAGAACTAAAATTATAAGTGTAATACTTATCAATAAAGGATGCAATACAGGAATCTTTGTTTTCTTATAAGTATATAACCCTATTTCAAATGCCACTATAGATATTAGTATTCCAAAATAAGGCGTTTCAATGAACCATTCCATTATTTTTCACCCCTTTTAATTACTTGTTGTACTACTAATCCAGTAATAGCCATAACTAATATTGTAGTAAGTATAAGTATCAATGAAAAACTCAACCAAATATCTTTAAATTTATCTAATAAAGCTATAAGTGCTACACCCGGTGCTATAAAGAAAAATGCTAAATGATCAAGTAAAAAGTTACTAACATCTTCTATCATTTCTAACTTAATCACTTTAAAATATAATGCTGCAAACAATAGTATCATTCCTATTATATTACCTGGAATAGATATTCCTAATATATTGTTGATCATTTCTCCAATTATAAAAAATATCAAAATAATAGCAAATTGTCTAAACAATTTCATATATATTTACCTCTTTCTGTATATTTTATTATATATTAAAAAAGCTTCCAAACATTAAGTTTAGAAGCTTTTTCAGTGGTGCCCAGAGGCGGAATCGAACCACCGACACGAGGATTTTCAGTCCTCTGCTCTACCGACTGAGCTATCTGGGCAAGTGGTGGGCCTTCAGGGATTCGAACCCCGGACCTACCGGTTATGAGCCGGGCGCTCTAACCAACTGAGCTAAAGGCCCAATATCATATTAAACTGATATTGGTAGGACTAAGTGGACTCGAACCACCGACCTCACGCTTATCAGGCGTGCGCTCTAACCAGCTGAGCTATAGTCCTATAAAATATATAATGGTCGGGGTGGCAGGATTTGAACCCGCGGCCCTCTGGTCCCAAACCAGATGCGCTACCAAACTGCGCTACACCCCGTTATTTTATTTTGTTTTTTTACTACCTACCAGAAATTTATGGCAGGGGTAGCAGGACTTGAACCCACGACGCTTGGTTTTGGAGACCAACGCTCTACCAACTGAGCTATACCCCTAAAATCTTGGTGGGCCTTCAGGGATTCGAACCCCGGACCTACCGGTTATGAGCCGGGCGCTCTAACCAACTGAGCTAAAGGCCCAATATTGGCGGAGAAGGAGGGATTTGAACCCTCGCGCCCCGTAAAGGACCTACTCCCTTAGCAGGGGAGCCTCTTCAGCCACTTGAGTACTTCTCCATATTGGTGGTTGTCTCTAAATCAAAATGGCGGAGAGGGTGGGATTCGAACCCACGTGGGCTTGCACCCTAACGGTTTTCAAGACCGCCCCGTTATGACCACTTCGGTACCTCTCCATATTTGGTGACCCATCGGCGACTCGAACGCCGGACACCCTGATTAAAAGTCAGATGCTCTACCAACTGAGCTAATGGGTCATATATTTGGCTGGGATAGCAGGACTCGAACCTACGCATGCCAGGATCAAAACCTGGTGCCTTACCGACTTGGCTATATCCCAAAGATGGTGCACCTGGGAGGATTCGAACCCCCGGCACATGGATTAGAAGTCCATTGCTCTATCCTACTGAGCTACAGGTG